>JAKQGD010000169.1 GCA_029573365.1 Bacteroidota bacterium
TCATTCCATCGCCCGCTGCAGGCAGCAAACGGGAAGAGTTCTTGAAAAATGGGAAAAATGCCGCTACACATACAACCAAAAGAAGCATGAAAGCAGTTGCTGCTTCCAGTATGGTACTCCGTTTAGGCAGGTAAGACATGCAGAATATTTTATTTAGGATTAAAGCCTGACAACCTTTATGCCCTCAAATTCGCCGATGACAGCTTCCTTAAAGGAGGCAAATTCCTCCGTTTCCAGCATCTCAGAGGTGATAAGCATGTATTTGGCTCCACGGTCCTTTGCACTTTGCAGGGTGGTACCAAACAGACGTGTCCATCCGGGATTGTTGGCCAGGTACAATGTGATGTTAGTGCTGCCGTCAGACGGACTGTATATAAGCTCTTGCCTGTTTATGCCGATAGACCGGAGATATGGTTCGATGTTGTAAAATCCCTTGGGAGGATCGGCATTCCAGCCTGTGTGATATTTTCTGTTTGTAAACTGGGCTTTGGTATCTTCAGCGGTCATACCAAACAAAAAGGTGGCGACTACGATAAAGCCGATGAGCCACTTTTGTGGAAGCACTTTTTCGAGCACGCTAAAAAAACCAATGGCAAACACAACCGGGAAGGCAAAAACATTGATGAAATAATAATCATGGACATCAAATACACCAAAAAAGGCAATAAGATAAAAAACACATCCCAGGAGCAGAAAAGGCAGTATAAATGCCAGTGTTTTGTCCAGACGCCTGTAAAATACGGCGACAAAGGCAAGTGCCGGTACCGCCAGATACCACAGTTTCCATGAGCCCAGGGCAGGCATCCACTCTTCTTGGGTGCGTTGTCTGATGTACTTGATTTTTTCGGGCGGACAATCCCAAATGCCCATCATACCCTGCAGGTTGCCAAAATATTGCCCTTGTTCATTGTATATTTTGACATAATAGAGCCATGCAAAAACCACCATAAATCCACCCAAAGATACAAGGATACGTTTCCATCCATATTCGGGATCCTGACCTGTAACCCTGAGGTAGAGTACATAAAGAAATAAGCACACAAACAACAGGGCAGAAGATATTTTAAGCAGTGAGGCCAGGACGCTGAAAGCGATGGCCCATATAAAATCAGACATGCCGTGGTTAAATACATGCCTGGTAAAAAAATAGAATCCCATGATGGCAAAACACAAGGCCGGGACATCAGGTAAAAAATTGGCAGCATAATATACGATCACACATGACATCATAAGCAAAATGGACGGAAAGGCAGCCATCAGCTTGTTTTTAATATAATAGGCCGAGGTGAGTGTTAGCAGTATCAGAGCCATGAAAAAGATCAGATAATCTATCCATCTGATGTAATAGTCATGGAATCCAAAGGCCTTGTAAAACCATGATGCCAGATAATAAATTACAGGAAATTCGCTGGTCGTGCTGCCATCAATGGCATGCCTGTGATGCACCTGGGGTAAAAAAAATCCCCTGTCATTCTGGAAGTAGTTGAGGGCATAGGAGGCACAATCTGTCTGCCTCCACACATGCACGCTGCAGGGCCGCTGCATCAGCCAGTAGTCCAAGCCATAATACGCACTCAGGCCTGTAAACATGATCACAGTGAGGATGATGGCTTTCCTGTTTTTAATGATATCAGAGATCAAAACACTTTTTTTGGCCCGTAAAATTACACAAAATAAGCACACTCCCGGTATTGTGGTAAATAAGGTGCAGATTTGGATTTGTTAATCCCGGTAATCCATTATCTTTGTTGCCGGTTTTAAAACATATCTATTTACACCATGTCGACATCCAGCAATTACGGAAGAAAAGGGGCCATTTTCGGCAAGATTTTGCTTACCATCATATTGTTTATCATCATGCTCATCTGGATATACAATAAAAACGGTCATTTCCTTCCGGTAAAATAAGCGAAGACCCGGTAACCACACGGTCAGCCATCAGGGATTTATGTATAAAAACAAAAAAGTAGTTGTCGTCCTGCCGGCATACAATGCTTCTTTAACACTGAGGCAGACGTATGACGAAATTCCATTCGACCTTGTTGACGAAGTGGTGCTCTGCGACGACGCCTCCCGCGACAATACAGCTGAATTGGCAAAACAAATGGGAATACGGCACGTCATCGTCCATGAAAAAAACAAAGGTTATGGCGGCAACCAAAAGTCGCTCTATCGCAAAGCCCTGGAACTCGGGGGTGACATTGTAATCATGCTACATCCGGACTACCAATACACACCCAGATTAATACCTTCCATGGTCAATATCATCGGTGAGGAACTTTATCCTGTGGTGCTGGGCTCCAGGATTCTGGGAAAAGGAGCCCTCAAAGGCGGGATGCCGCTGTACAAATATGTGGCAAACAGGTTTTTGACCATGACCCAAAATCTGCTCATAGGTTACAAACTGTCAGAATATCACACAGGTTACAGGGCTTTTTCTGCTGAAGTGCTTAGAAACATACAGTTCGAAAAAAATTCTGACGACTTCATCTTTGACAATGAAATGCTATCTCAGATCATTTACAAAGGGTACGACATTGCTGAGGTGACCTGCCCTACCAAATATTTTGCAGAAGCTTCCTCTATCAATTTTACCCGCAGCTCCAAATACGGTCTCGGTGTACTTACTGTATCACTTAACCATCTGCTTTGTAAGTGGGGTATAGGCAACAAGAAGCTGTACAAATAAGATTTTATTTTTTGGAGGTTTAATACAACCCCGATGCCTGACGGGACCACATCGATTGCTCCCGGGACCATAAAACCGGCCAACAATACAAATATAAAAATTTTTATATATCTTTGTCCTTCACAACAGAAGACGCTGATTGGCAGCCTTTAATATATATATATCCCTACCTGAGCAACAAAAAATACTCGCCCACGGAGGAGGTATACTCAATGTAGGGTATGCCGACAAACGGTATGTACTTCACACAGTTTTTCTAAAAATACTGAGAAATTTGACAAAACTCAGGCCTACGGTAGTTGTGGTTCCTGATGCCGATGACCGCCATTTGCTGATGCAGTGGATAAAAAAAGCCGGTGTTTCTGA
>JAKQGD010000210.1 GCA_029573365.1 Bacteroidota bacterium
TGTCTGAAGGCATCTGCTGTCCCATAGCCACATGTGCCAGAAACATACATAGCACCCAAATCCGACTTTTCATTTTCATCGAATTTAATAGTCAATTAAAAAGCCATTCCTCCTCTCATCAGACGGAGATATGATGACGACATTATAGAGTTATGGCCATGAATTCTTCCGGGTCCTGTGACATCAGGCCGCAGAAACATTGACTTTTAGACGATGGGAGGTTTAAAAGGTGTACCTTTTAAGGCCGATGTCATGTGTGAGTGATATACAAACTGGTGCGAAAACCGAGTTTCAGCAAAAGCCTGAAGACTTTCTAAAGTGCTACCGACAGGGGCCATAAGCAGCCATTTTAGAAAATGTGACAATTTGTCCGCTGCCTGATGTTCGAGTTTGCCTTCAATGTTTTTTTTAAGTATTTTTTCTTCATGGTCAAAAAAGCCTGTAACCATAACACAATCATCCTCTGCCCTCAATTTAATTATGTCAAAATAACGGCCTGCTATTATAAGCTCTTTACTTTCAACCTTTGCATTATTAAATTCTGTGGCGGACAGTATAATCGTGGTGGTCTCTGCGGATTTGTACAACTGCCGTTCTACTGCCATTTTATGGACCGAAAGTGCCATCTGATGCCCGAGCAAAAGCAATGTCTGCATTGCCACCAACAATGCGAGTAAAATGACTATACATTGGTGCACTCGTTGCTTCATGCCTATTTAACACGCCCCTGGTCAGCAAAAAAAAACGTCGGTTTACAAATGGGTCATGTAAAATTAACAAAATACACTAAATACAAAGCGTATTGTCTAAAATAATCGATTAAGAAGAGGTAAAATGCCGATAATGAAAATGGCACTTTGGCTTTAGTTGGCCGGAATGACGATGGAAGCTGTGGCCGGGATGGTTCTGAGGGTGCTTATGGCACTGACACCTGCTTTACTTTTGTCATTCTGCTCAGCTGCTGGCATATTGCGGCCTCCTGAAAGAGGGGCAAAAAGGCTCAGTCCTACAAGCAGGAGTGTCAGTAAATAATTCAGGTACTCAGATTTTACGGGCTTCATGATATGTCATCAACTTACGTCTATATAGACACAATCAGAGCTCCAATGTCACATTAATTTAAGATTAAATTAATGTAAAGTATGCGACATATACCGTCATTTAAAACAGCCTACAAGTATAAAATCACGCCCTTCCGGGATCAGTGGCCAATATCCTTTTGGCTATGCCCGCCTTCTGCAACATTCCATTGATTTCCTCCGTCTTTTTCCTGACATTTTCGATCTTTGTCTTGGCTTCACTGATTTTTGATTTCATCAGATTAAGGTTTTCCATCTGAGCCCCTGTGGGTTTGCCTGCATACCCCACTACTTCGCCATACAGGTTAGACAGTTTTTCGCGGATGCGGGGCTCTGCAGAACCCACATAATTGTCACCCTTGGTTACCACCATTTCATCTCTGAGGCCAGAAAGTTCGCTGATGACCCCGGAAATACCCAGCTTTTTGGCGAGTTTTTTGTCCTGGATGTCATGCACTACGGCTTCTGCGGTTTGCTGCATCATGTCTACCTTTTCCACTTCTGCCGCAAGGTCTTCCATCATTGCGTACAGTTCCATACTAACCTCATCGTGCATTTTCCTGTCTTCGGCTGAGTGTATAGAGGCTTCGTCATATTTCAGCTCCAGCTGACTGATATACTCCTTAGGCCCTTTGGTGATTTTGACCGTATATTTTCCGGCAGGCACCGTCGGGGCAGCAAATCCTCCGAACGTGAAGGTCTTGCCTTTGGCTGTTTTGGGAGGTTTCAGGGTATAGTTCCAGAGCACCTCATTCAAACCCTTGGATTTGCCCGGTGCAAGGTCGGCCACCTTAACACCATGCTCATCAAAAATCTCCATGGTCATCTTGCCAAAGGTGTGTCTTTTGTTCATAAAATAAACGATCCTGGACTCTGTAGGTGGATTTTCGCCTACATATTCGCCGGCGGATGGAAAACTCTGGAACATGGTACTTTCGCTGATAACCGTAGGCATCATTTCTACAAATACGAGTTCTTCCTGCATGATGCTTTTGGTCACTGCCCGGAGTGGTGTGAGGTCGTCTATTATGATTATGCCCCTGCCATGGGTAGCCATAACAAGTGAGTGAGTAGGCTGGTGTATGGTCATATAATGTATGGCCACAGCGGGCATATTGTTTTCAAATTTTATCCAGTTGGCACCTGCGTCTATACTTATATAGAGGCCAAATTCGGTGCCCAGATATAGGATGTCTGTATTAACGGGATCTTCCTTAATGCTACGTGCAAAAACGGGTACCTGGTCATTTACTACCGATTTCCAGGTCTTGCCTCCATCGGTGGTTTTCATAACATAAGGCTTCATATCACCTCTGGTGTGGCCGTCAAAAACCACATAACAGGTATTTTTATCCTTATGGCCGGGCTCTATAAAGTAGACCCAAGTATTTTTGGGTACACCCGTGATATTGGCTGTAACATTCTGCCATGATTTACCCCCATCAAAAGTCACCTGGACATTGCCATCATCGGTTCCTGCCCATAAAACATTGGCATCGAGGGGCGATTCATTTATGGTGAAGACGGTGCAGTGGTTTTCGGCACCCGAATTATCGGCACTCAGCCCCCCTGATTCAGCCTGAAGCTGCTTTTTGGGGTCGTTGGTGGTGAGATCCGGTGATATTTTTTTCCAGGTTTCACCTCTGTCTTCCGACATGTGTA
>JAKQGD010000211.1 GCA_029573365.1 Bacteroidota bacterium
CCATTATTTTTTTATAACAGCAAAAATGGTGTATCTGATGTATCAAAAAACGCCAGTGTTACTTTGATCCTGACAGGTGTCTGCTGCTGCTTATACGTTCTTTCTTCCAGCTACTTCAGAATGTTGATATACGCCCAACAAGCGGTCCGGTATGATTCCTATTGCCATCATCTGTAGATACTGTACAAATGATAAACGGAGGCAGAAGTCCGGAAAATGAGGATCGAGGTTTTCTACTTTTAGAAATTTACACCAGCTATCTTTGCAATGGTTTTCTGTGATTTAAACGAAATATACGGGTTATTTTTATTTTTAGTACACTTAGAGTCATTTTTTTATTTTTTTCGGTTGTCATAAAAGTGACAGATGGGTACGCCGGTGCAACCTTTTATAGGCTCATAAAATCCAGCTTATGTAAATAGTTTCATTACATTATAGGGTTTTGTCATAAAGAACTGAAAATAGCAGTTTGATGACCAGTGAAGATAACCAACAGGCTGCCTGAAGGCCTTTTAATGCGTACATTTTTATGAGTGAGGGATAGAAGCGGCATCCCGATGTGTATCGGGATACAGCGGATAGCCCGACCCCGGCCGAAGGACGGGGGCACTCCCTAAAAAAATTTAACAAACTTATAGGGAAGAAGAAGCTGGTCGCCTGTAAAAATCATTATGTCATTTATTTCCGTATATTTGTGGCTTACAATCAGTATTTTATACATGAACAATAAGCTAAATTGTATCATGGTCATGGTACTGGCCTTGATCGTCGCAGGCAGCCTGTGTGCTCAGCCGGTTTTTCTGGACAAAACCCGCAGCCATAAGTACCGGATACCTACACGTAGCGTACTGCCGGGAGGTGCCGCAGATATAAACGGGGATCTAACGGACGACCTGCTCATCCTGGACAAAGGCAATCTGCTAAAGGTCATCATAAGTAGCGGCAAAAACATGGAGCTCTCCATAGTTGATTCCATAAAAACAGGGACCAACAGGGAATGGACGTTGACGGTCGGCGACCTCGACAACAACGGAGTGCCGGAAATCATCACTGCCGGCGAGTACAATGCTGCTTCTGTCATCAGCTTTATAGACGGGAAACTGCAGAGAAAGCTGGTGGCTGCAGGCATTTATGCTCAGGGCTCAAACACCGCAGATATCAACAATGACGGGTGGCTCGATTATTATCTCTGCAACGACATAGGCCCCAACCGCATATATCTCAATGACAAATCAGGCAATCTGAACCCCTCGGCGTTGGTCAATTTTCTGCTTAATGACCCTACGGACGGATCGGGAAATTATGGCAGCGAATGGACGGACGTCAACAACGATCTGCTGCCTGACCTCTATATCTCCAAATGCAGGGCCGGGGTAAGCAATCCTGGCGACCCACGTAGGATAAACAGGTTATACATAAACAAGAGTAACGGGGCCATGACCGATGAAGCCGCCAGGTATCATCTCGACATAGGTGCACAGTCATGGACATCCACCTTTGGTGACCTGGACAATGACGGCGACCAGGATGTTTTTGTAGTGAACCATTATGAGCCTCACCAAATGCTGAGAAATGACGGAGATGCAGGCTTCGTACGTGTGGACTTGCCGGGGTTGCCGCAGACGTTTAG
>JAKQGD010000223.1 GCA_029573365.1 Bacteroidota bacterium
ACAAGACCGACAGAAAGAAAAACAAGAAAGGTTCCTAAAAAAAAGCGTTTCATCGTTGATTGTTATAAGTTAAATAAAAAGTACACAAAATTAATAAAATTGTTCCATTGTCCATATTTTATCAATTCAAAGACGTGAAAATCACCATTTTAAAGTTTAAATTCTGTTAAAACCCAGGCCATATCTGTTAAAAAACATTTAACATCATTCCTCTTCGTCCACAGTCTCTTCGCGTCTGATGACTGCTACGTCGGCTATGGATTCTTTTTCGGAAATCCGTATCACTTTTACACCCTGGGTCGCCCTGCCCATCACTCTGATATCAGAAACAGGAGTCCTTATCACAATACCATCGTGAGTGGTTATAATCAAATCGTCAAATTCGCTGACCCATTTGATGGCAATCAGATCACCGGTCTTTTCTGTGATATTAATGGTTTTTACTCCTTTTCCGCCTCTGTTTGTGATACGGTAATCTTCCAGTGGAGACCTTTTGCCATTGCCTTTTTGGGATACCACAAATACTGAAAAATCAGCTTTTGTAGGATCCGCTGATATCATGCCTATCACTTCATCATTGCTTGAGCCCAAGGTCATGGCCTTTACACCTGCTGCAGTTCGACCCATGGGACGAACCTTGCTTTCGTTAAATCTGATGGCCCTACCTTCCTTGTCCGCTATGATAATTTCATTGTGCCCGTTGGTAAGCCTGGCCTCGAGCAATTGATCTCCTTCATTGATTGTAATGGCGTTGATTCCATTGGTCCTCGGTCTGGAAAACGCCTCAAGGATGGTCTTTTTAACCATACCCTGCTTGGTACAAAACACTATGTAATGGTTGTTGATAAACTCTTCATCGTTAAGATTTTCGATCTTGATGTAAGCTCTTACCTTGTCATTTGACGGTATGTTTATAATATTTTGCAACACGCGGCCCTGAGATATTTTACTTGCTTCAGGAATTTCGAATGCACGCAACCAAAAACAACGGCCCTGTTCTGTAAACAGAAGCAAGTAATTGTGGTTGCTGGCTATAAACATGTGCTCCACAAAATCGGTATCTCTGGTCTTGGCTCCCCGTGAGCCCTTGCCTCCTCTGCTTTGTGCTCTGAATTCATCCGTCTTAGTTCGCTTGATATAACCCAGATGAGAGATGGTTATAACCACCTCTTCATTGGCGATCATGTCTTCCATGCTGATTTCGTCATCGGCATAAGATATGTCGGTTCGTCGTTTGTCGCCGTATTTTTCGTTGATCTCGTCTAGTTCAGCCTTTATGATATCACGCTGCATGGATTCGCTAGCAAGTACTTTTTTGTAGTGGTCTATTCTTGCCAGCACTTCCTGGTATTCTTCCCTTACCTTGTCTATTTCGAGGCTTACGAGTCTCTGTAGTCTCATATCAAGAATGGCCTTTGCCTGGATTTCTGACAAGGCAAACGTGGACATCAGGTTTTCTCTGGCTTCGTCCACTGTCTTGGATTGGCGTATAATCCGTATGACCTCATCAATATTATCAAGGGCAATCAGAATACCTTCCAGGATGTGGGCTCTTTCCTCTGCTTTTTCCAGGTCGTATTTGGTACGCCTGACTATGACCTCAAGTCTGAATTTTATAAATTCGGTGATGAGGTCCCTAAGGTTAAGGAGCTTGGGTCGGCCATTGACAAGGGCGATGTTGTTGACTCCATATGAGGTTTGCAGTGGAGTGTATTTATACAGTTTGCTAAGAACCACGCTGGCCATAGCATCTCTCTTAATTTCGACCACGATCCTGAGTCCCTTACGGTCAGACTCGTCTCTGATATCTGAAATG
>JAKQGD010000227.1 GCA_029573365.1 Bacteroidota bacterium
TCTTCTCGCCATAGTAGATACAGCTTCTATCATCGAAGTGCTTGCAGAAGGATTTAACTGGTCGGAAGGACCGCTGTGGCTCGAAGACCAGAACAAACTCATCTTTACGGATGTACCCGAAAACACGGTTTATTCCTGGGGTGCCACCCAAGGTAAGCAGGTATTTCTGACGCCTTCCGGATACACAGAGCTGATAGGCAACGAAAAAAGGGAAGGTGCCAATGGCCTTGCTCTGGACACAGCTAAAAACCTGGTACTTTGTCAGCACGGAAACCGCAGGGTTGCCAGGATGGATGCACCATTAGCAAGAGCTGAAGCCAAATTTGTCTGGCTCGCTGAGACTTACAAAGGCAAAAAATTTAACAGCCCCAACGATCTGCACATCATGTCTGATGGAGACATCTTTTTTACCGACCCACCCTATGGATTGCCCGGCGGCGACACAGACCCAGAAAAGGAACTGGAGTTTAACGGAGTATTCAGGCTTTCGCCCAATGGGGAAGTGTACCTGCTGGACAGTACACTCACCCGACCCAATGGCATCATAATATCACCGGACGGACGCAGTATGATCGTGGCTAACTCGGATCCTGAAAAAGCTTTATGGATGTGGTACGACCTTAACGAAAACCGTCAGGTGAGCTCCAAAAAAATATGGGCCGACATGACCGACCGCGTAAAAGCAGGAAAAAAAGGATTGCCTGACGGTTTGAAGCTAAGCCGTAGAGGCCACATTTTTGCCACAGGCCCCGGAGGCGTGCTGGTATTTGCTCCCGATGGCAGATGTCTGGGCACCATAGATACGGGACAGGCTACTGCCAATTGTGCCCTGGATGCAGATGAAAAATATCTGTATATGACGGCTGATAATTATCTGATGAGGGTACGTCTGAAGTAATGGTTTTGTCTAATCCGGGATAAATCAGCCGATATAAGAAGGCGATAAAAAAAGAGCCCGCACCCACGGGATGGGTTGCGGGACTCTACTAATTACCATTAACTAATCACAGAAAAGATATGAAGTGGAGATTGCTTTGACTTGTTAAAGTTTTCGTACCTGAGCTGTGTACATTTTATGTCCCTGCAGGATCCTGACGACGTAATAAGTACCGCCCTCCAGATCAGCCATGTCGATGCTGACTAATTTTTCATACTGGTTGATTTTGGTTTGTTTCCTGAGAGTCATTTTTCTGTCATAGATTTCTACAGAGCCATCCTGAGGGCTCACAAGGCTGATATTAAGTACATCTTTTACGGGATTGGGGAAGATCCGCACCCCTTTGATGACATTGTCAGAAGCAGAACTTGCTCCTCCTCCTGAATTGCCCGGAACAAACTTCGTCTGTGCCTGTAGTCCAAAGCTTAAAACGAAGGCCACCAAAATGGCCAGAATTCTTATTGGCCAAGAGGCCTCTAAACCGAATGTAGTGCATGTTTTCATTTTTTAGTGTTTTTAAGAGTAATTAAAAATGGGGTATTTAAACATTCGAACGTTTCTTTCTTTTTTATGCAAACAAACTCAGCCAGATCAAGATGCCGGTCAAAATGTATCTGGTGTATTTTTCCATATCATCGGATTTAATTTTAATTTTATAATCTGATGTTGTTGATGTAAGCATGGCCGGTTTGTTTTTGTTTTCAGGACAAAGATGCGGCCATTAAAGACGGACGTCAATATAACTTTTGTTAGTAGCCTGTCTGGAGCAGGATTTTAATAATCTAATTTAAACGGATATTTAATAGACTATCAAATAGTCATATTTTATATATGAAATTAGGTAAAACCCTGAATGCAGCCTGCCGGACATTCAGTCATGGCTTAAATATTGGATTAATTCAGATTACAATCTTAGCCACTGTGTGCTGTATTTACGTTTAGCATCCGATATACTAATCCAGTAAACACCAGGATTGATGTCACTTATATCTATAGCTGAACCCGTAAATATTGTTGCCGATTTTATCCATTTTCCGGCTGTATCATAAAATACAACTTCTGATACCTGTGGTATGGCACCAGGCTTTAAATAAATTCTATCACCGGATGCTGGATTTGGGTACACGACTATGTCATTGGCTGCAGCCAAAGAAATATCCTCTGATGAAGAGACAATTTCGCCTACTTCAAAATCCCATATCCCCCTGCCATAGGTACCAAACCTGGCGGTTTTAAGAGCAGGAATGTATTCTACGCTCCAGTATGTCTGATTAGGTGTCATAGCTCCGGCCAGATAATACCACTTTTCTTCAGATCTAATATATACATAGGGCCCTGACTCCGTCGCTGCAAAAATCAGCGATTCGTCCTCATTGGCAGCGAGGTTGAATACTGTGGTTTTTGGCAGGCCCGTGCTAAAATCTTCAAACGTCAATCCTCCGTCGACTGACCTGTATACCGGCTTATAGGTATATCCATTGCCCGAAAGGTAAACCGTGCCCGTGGTCACAGCCGAAGGCAGAATGCACGAACCGTACAGATAATGGGCCTCAGAAAGAAATGAACTTGTCTTGGTAAAATTCTGCCCGGCATTTACAGACCGATAAAAGACGCCGTTGGTTGTGGCAACATACCATATGTTATTGTCATGCGGGTCTATGGCCATGGCAGATACCTGCCCGCCGCTGGGGGCAAAGTTAAACGGTAGCTGTGTAGCTTCGATATCGTCATTTTTG
>JAKQGD010000231.1 GCA_029573365.1 Bacteroidota bacterium
TGTCTCTTTTTCCTCCTCCAAATTGACCTGTCGCAATGTTGAATTGCCTACGGGAGTTTGTGAATAGCTCAGAAAGATCTTGTCATTGAGCCAACCGACCATCTTATCTCCAAGGCTGCCTTCTGGAGGGAGGTAAAGGAAACGGGTGCGGTCATAGTCTGGCATACTGACATCAGATACGGCGGTAATTTTCCATCCTGTCTCCTGATCGATACTAACAGCTTCCTGAAAAATCAGCCAGGCATTATCAGGCGACCAAAAGGGTGTAAGGCTTTGGCGATAACGAACTGTCATTCGTTCTGAAAGTGATTTTTTTGGGTCATACAAATAAATATCCCCAGAATCTCCATCCAGGGCAGCGGTAAAAGCTGCATACTTTCCGTCAGTCGTCCAAACAACGCCATGTTTCTGCGTGATGCCTAGGAGTGCTTGTTCTGCTCTTCTATCATTATTTGTGACAATTTCACGCTGCAGAAAAACAGACAGAAGCGGGCTGATGATTGAGATTTCTTCATACGGATTTTTAAGTGAATAGAGGCTCAATTCGTTTAATTCTTCTACCCGGCCAGCTCGTAACAAGAGCTGTGTCCCATCTGGAGATAGACCATCTACAAGATCTGTCAGGCTAACCAGAGGTGGAAGGTTCAGGATTGAGTCCTTTGATGTGTCAATACCAAAAGCATGTAAACTGGTACCGTCTGCAGCGGGAAAGAGCAACCAGGAGTGATCTTCCAGGTGGGTGGGCACTGGGGTTAAGGTCCGGATATAGGGAGAGGGAGTAAGGGTTGGAGGACGGGTTGGCTGAGAAGTCAAAAAAGCTGATTGCGTGGCTGCTATTACGGTCTGTGTTTTGGCACGTGCTTGTGCCGTTGGAGTTCCGATCCAGACAACAGGCGTTGCAGCACTCAGTTGGCAAGCCATACTGAGCACCAAAATGCTTAGTAATCCAATCAGACCGACTTTTTTTGCCTGCATATATCTATATTAACCCCAAAACGAGCAATTTGAAACAATTTATCAGAGAATCTCGAGATTTGCCAGAGATGCCACCAATGCCTTTAATCCTACACCTTCAA
>JAKQGD010000234.1 GCA_029573365.1 Bacteroidota bacterium
GGGCACCTGGAAAACATAGCCAAAAACACGCTGATCGGAGCTGTAAATTATTTCAACGACGAAACCAACAAAGTGCTCAATCTGGTCAGGGGTGAATATATGGCGGTACCGGATTCTGCAAGGACTTACCAGCAGGAAGGCATAGGAACCATCGTCTTTGGAGAGGAAAATTACGGCGAGGGCTCATCCAGGGAACATGCTGCCATGCAACCCAGATTTTTAGGCGTTAAGGCCGTGGTGGTTAAATCTTTCGCACGAATCCACGAAACAAACCTCAAGAAGCAGGGCATGCTGGCACTTACTTTTGTTGATCCTGCAGATTATGACAAAATCAGACAGGATGACAGCATATCCATCACTGATTTTGCCAGTATGCAGCCAGGAAAAAATCTCACCATCAGACTCGACCATGCTGACGGTACCTCAGAGCAGTTTGAGGTGGCACACAGCTATAATCAGGCACAGATTGACTGGGTCAGGTGGGGTTCTGCACTAAATCAGATCAAGGCCGGCATACAGGCTTAAGGAAAGGGAAATATTGTTTTTACGGAATAACAAAGGGACGGGCTATAGCTTGTCCCTTTTAGTTTTTATCCTGACTTAGAAATTTATAAATGAAAATAATAATATGTGTTACTTTTTTCATTACCTTCGTCACAAATCAACAATTTTTCTTAACCTTAAAAACAAAACAATATGTTTAAAGAATTTAAAGAGTTTGCCCTTAAAGGAAACCTGATTGATGTTGCAGTAGGTTTGGTTATGGCAACAGCCTTTGGCCTTGTCGTTAGTGCTTTTGTAGATGGTATGTTTATGCCATTGGTAGGACAGATTTTCCAGGTTGGCGACCTTGCTGCCGCCAAGCATGTTCTTTCTCCTGCAGAAGTTGCTGCTGATGGTACAGTTACAAAAGCGGAGTCTGCCATTATGTATGGTAAGTTTATTAGCACTATTATTAATTTCCTGATTGTTGCCTTCGTCATGTACCTGATTGTTAAAGCTATCAACAAGATGAAGAAGCCTGTTGAGGCTGCTCCTGCCGGCCCAACACAGGAAGAACTTCTTGCTCAGATCAGAGACCTTCTCAAGAAATAATTTCTGATACATCAGAAAGAAAGGGGATGCGGATAACGGTCCCCTTTCTTTTTTGAACAGACATGTAAAATGCACGACATTCATCGTAAGTCATTGATATTGGTTGCATGATTGCCAAAAGATCATTATATTTGTTTTAAATTTTACAAAACCCGGTTTGAGATACAGGATTGCTATACTTTGTTTATGTATTGGGCTATGGCCCAAAGTCGGGTTTATGCAGTCATGCGAAATAAACGGCAGGTTTCACTATACATATTCTGATGTAATCAAGGTGCTGGATAACAACCAGTGCAACAAATGCCACTATCAGGGAAGTTATATCAACGAATGGAACTACGCCACCTACGAATCGATATTTGAAGGTACAGGATGTGACATCCCGGTCATTACCCCTGGCAACCTTAATAAAAGCCTGCTTGCGGACAAGCTAAACGGCGGACCTACAGTCTGCGGAAATGCAATGCCTCCCGGAGGTAAGAAGATCAGTGATGCTGACCTTCTGGCCATAGAAACATGGATAAGCACCGGAGCTCCGGAACACTGTATACCCGAGTTTGAACAGGTCAGGGATATACTTAAAACAAATCAATGCCAGACCTGTCATACGACCAGGGATGTGTGGTCGTTTGATGATTATTCGGTGATTTTTTCAAGAGCCCTCAACAGCTTGTGTTCAGGAGAGATTATCAGTAAATACAATGCCGGCGAAAGCCTGCTTTACAACAAGCTGGGTGTGGCCCAAAAATGTGGTTCCAGAATGCTCTCTGCTTCAGGCAAGGCCCTTAATGACACTGAGGTGGACGCCATCAGGGATTGGATCAATGCTGGTGCCCCTTATTCTTACAGGGCATTACCTGTCAGCTTAAAAGAGTTTTATACTGAACCTGTAGAAGACAAGGAGATCAGGATTTATTGGTCGACAGCCTCAGAGCTTAACATAGATCATTTCCGTCTCGAATCGTCCTTTGACGGCATAACCTATTTTCCTGTGTCGGATATCACTCCTAAGGGCAGCACTGCTTCAGGAGCGGATTACTTTTACATTGCTGATGAGGTTCATGTGGGATTTAATTACTTCAGGATAAAGATTTTTGACCTTGACGGCAGCTTTACTTACAGTCCGGTGCGTGTAGAAAGGATATCCAACATCAAGGAAATCTTTACGGTGTATCCTGTGCCCGTAAGTGCCAATGACGGTTTTGCCATAGAGTGGTACCCTGTGGATGGAAGGGAGAAATCAAGGCTCCGTGTTATGGATATACTCGGCAACAGCTGTGCTGAATTTATTATCAACAATGGTCATAACCATCTTTCTTTTGATGGTTTTAAAGCCGGGGTGTACTACCTGACTATTGAAGACTACAATGCTCACAGGATAGTTAAAAAAATATTGATCACAGAAATCTGATCTTTTTAAAGGCGTCTTTCCCCATGAGTTTGTATAGCTCCGGGATTGTCTTAAATTTGAGCTTCATCCATTTTTGAAATATGGCGGGCATTGATGTTAAATGGCAGGGAGTGTATCCAGCTTTGACTACCAAGTTTAATCAGCAGGAAGAACCGGACCACGGCTTGTTTGTCCAAAACCTGAAAGTGCAGATGGACGCCGGTGTCCATGGCGTCATCCTCGGAGGCACACTGGGTGAGGCCAGCACACTCACGACGGCAGAAAAGGAGGACCTGGTAAAACTCACGATAAGTGAAGTGGCCTCCCAGGTGCCTGTTATACTTAATATCGCCGAAGGATCTACCCGTGAAGCTGTGGCCCAGGCAAAAAAAGCGAAAGAATGGGGAGCGGACGGGTTAATGGTACTGCCTCCCATGCGATATAAACCTGATGCCCGGGAATGTGTAGCATATTTTAAAGCCATAGCAATGGCTGTAGACCTTCCTGTTATGATTTATAATAATCCTGTGGATTATAAGACCGAAGTAACGCTGGACATGTTTGATGAGCTGGTCGAATGCCAGAACATTCAGGCCGTCAAGGAGTCTACTCGTGATGTATCCAATGTCACAAGGCTCAAAAACAAATTTGGCGAAAGAATAAAAATACTGTGTGGTGTAGATACTCTGGCTATGGAATCACTTGTTATGGGTGCCAACGGGTGGGTGGCAGGCCTTGTTTGTGCCTACCCTTATGAGACTATGGGTGTCTATGAGCTTGTGGTCCAGGGCCGGGTTTCAGAGGCTCTTGAAATTTACAGATGGTTTTTACCCTTGCTTGAGCTGGATATCCATCCAAAACTGGTACAGTATATCAAGCTTGCAGAGACTATGGAAGGCATCGGCAGCGAATTCGTAAGGGCTCCCCGTATGCCCCTTGTCGATGACGAACGAAACAGGATAACGGGGGTAATCAGGAAAGCACAATCTGTACGCCCTGACCTGAATAAATATAACCTCAAACATCCATCATGATAAACGAACTGAATAAAGTCATGGAGCTGGCGTATGATGCATTCCAATCATACCGACATACAAGCGGAAGCAGGAAAAAGGAGTTCCTTTTTGCCATAGCAGACGAAATCGAAGCTTTGGGTGATGTGCTGCTCGAAACAGCTTCGAGGGAGACCCACTTGCCCGTAGTAAGATTTGCCGGCGAACGTGCCAGAACCTGTGGTCAGCTGAGAGATTTTGCCCACCTGGTAGCCGAGGGCTCGTGGGTAGAAGCCGTTATTGATACACGGATAGCGGACAGGAAACCACTACCCAAACCGGATATGAGAAAGGTGGCTGTGCCTTTAGGGCCCATCCTTGTGTTTGGAGCCTCAAACTTTCCTCTGGCGTATTCGACAGCAGGCGGGGACACAGCTTCTGCCCTGGCAGCGGGTTGTCCGGTGGTCGTCAAGGCACATCCTTCACATCCGGAGACTTCGAGGCTAATAGCCGGGGCTATAACAAAAGCGGTTACAAAATGTCAGCTGCATGCAGGTGTTTTCCAGCACGTAGAAGGCAACTCTTTTGAGGTCGGAAAGATACTAACTCAGCACCCACTGACTGCCGGAGTAGGTTTTACGGGAAGTCTTAGTGGTGGAAGGGCCATTTACGACTATGCCGCACACAGAGAATCTCCTATCCCGGTTTTTGCAGAGATGGGCAGTACAAATCCAGTCATTTTATTTAAGGATGCACTGATACACAGAGCTCCTGAGATTGCAAAACAGTTCGCCGCCTCCATTACCATTGGCGTGGGTCAGTTTTGTACCAACCCCGGCATTATGATTGGTATAAAAAGCAGTGTCCTCAATCACTTCACGAGCCTCCTGGCTTTAGAACTTTCAATGGTTCCGGCATACCGTATGTTGCACGAGGGAATTCATAAAAATTATCTGGAAGGTCTGGACAAAGTACTATATGACAAGGGTGTGGAGACCGTCTACCATGCCCATGCCGCAGGAGATCTGGTGGCAAGTCCTGTTCTGGCCAGGGTCAAGGCTGATACTTTTATGAAGAATCCGGACCTTCACCACGAGATTTTCGGGCCTTTTTCCCTTATTGTGGTGTGTGACAACAAACAACAGCTGTGTGAAGTATGGGAATCATTAAAGGGTCAGTTGACAACGACTCTTATAGCTACAGATCATGACCTGCAGTCTCACCCTGATCTTGCTGAAAAGGCGGTGAACATTGCGGGCAGGATTGTTTTTAACAGTGTACCCACTGGAGTGGAGGTGTCCAATGCCACAGTCCACGGAGGGCCATATCCGGCTACTACCGACCAGCGGTTTACATCGGTGGGTATGGAAGCGGTAAAACGCTGGGTGCGACCGCTGTGTTATCAGGATTGCCCGGGATTTTTACTACCAGATGAGCTTAAAGACGACAATCCTCTGGGCATTCTCAGAAAGGTTAACGGAAATTATACCAGAGATCCTTTAGGTTAATCATGTACAAAAAAAGATTTTTCTGTATAGACGCACATACCTGTGGCAATCCGGTACGGGTAGTAGCAGGAGGCGGTCCGGAGCTGCACGGTAAAAATATGTTTGAAAAAAGGGCACATTTCCTTGCAGAATACGACTGGATCAGGAAAAGCCTGATGTTTGAGCCTCGTGGACACGACATGATGAGCGGTTCTATATTGTATCCACCTTCCGACCCTGAAAACGATGTGGGAGTCC
>JAKQGD010000241.1 GCA_029573365.1 Bacteroidota bacterium
CATAGTGCACAAAGCTGGTGTTTGTCATGATTTTCGCATTTTGGCAAAAATCCCGCCAAACAAATTCTCTTTTTTAACTTTTTACCGACGGTTAAAACCGCCGGCTATAAAATATTATGGTCCGTTTTCAGTTTCTGATAAATTACAACCCCTTTATTTTGGTTTAAACACGTCAACAACTGTGTATAGCCTCAAACAATAATTTCCATTAGCTTTGCGTCAAGTTAACAAACCATAAAAGGCGTCATTTTTGGGGATAATACAGCGTCAGAGCATCAAATACACCCTGGTCAATTTTATAGGCACATTCATAGGTTTTATGAGCGTAGTGCTTATTTATCCCCTTGACAGGGAGTTGTATGGCCATTTTCAGTCGCTGCACAGCTTTGCTACATTGCTTGTACCTCTGCTCGGATGGGGTATACATGGTGCCATCATAAAGTTTTATCCTGAATTTGCCGCCAGGGGAAAGGCCGACAGGTTTCTTGCTTTTACTCTGGTTATTGCCACCATTTGTGCCGTGTTGTCGTCAGGTATTTTGGCCCTTTTCTATGATTTTTTAAAGCCTGTGATGTACCGGCTGTTTGACAATTTCGAATTTGTGGAGGCCAATAAATGGAGCATTCTGGGTCTTGGCATCATTCTGCTGTATTCGAGTATATTTTTATTTCATGCTTCGGCGAGATACCGCATCGTCGTGCCCGACCTCATAAACAATGTGGGGCTGAAGATTTTCCTGCCGCTGCTGATTCTTCTGATTTTTCTGGGTTACATGGCTAAAAGTATGTTTGTTGCCGCCATTTTGATTTATTTTGCCCTGGTCAGTCTGACTCTTTTGTTTTATCTTTTAAAATTGGGACCTCACACCCTCCGACCCGACATGCACCAAATGGAAAAGTCAGGTTACCGGGATTTGTTTTCTTTTATGTTTTTTTCGGTTCTTAACGGCCTGGGTGCCAGCCTTGCACTCCGCTTAGATACTGTGATGGTCAGTGCCATGATAAGCGTAGAGGCCGTGACTGTTTATGGCATCATTATGACGATATCTAACGTCATGGAAATACCCAATAAGGCCATAAACCAGATAGCAGGGCCCGTGATATCATCTAGCTGGCAAGCAGGCGACAGGAACAATATCTCTGACGTATACCGCAAGTCGTCGCTTTACGGTCTTCTGGCCGGCATGTGGCTCTTTCTCATTTTGTA
>JAKQGD010000247.1 GCA_029573365.1 Bacteroidota bacterium
TGGGAGTATTGACAGGTTTCTCACCGGCCTTTACCACCTGTGGTGGTTTGACAGCTTTGGCAGGTGTACATGAGTGGAGAAGTACACCTGTGGCAATCAACAACAACAGGAGTTTACTCCCACTCAATGGTTGCCGGTGGCTTGGTACTGATATCATATACTACTCTGTTTATTCCTTTTACCTGATTTATAATATCGCTGGATATGGTGGCCAGCAGCTCATAGGGAAGGTGGGACCATTCTGCAGTCATACCATCCAATGAATTAACGCATCTGAGGGCTATGGTGTACTCGTAGGTACGTTCGTCGCCCATGACACCTACAGACTGTACAGGCAGCAAGATGGCTCCTGCCTGCCACACTTTTTCGTACCAGCCTGACTCTCGCAGATGGTCTGTATATATTTTGTCTGCTTCCTGGCAGAGCCTCACTTTGTCGGGCGTCACCTCTCCCAGAATCCTGATGCCCAAACCTGGTCCCGGGAAGGGATGCCTGCTTAACAATGTATGAGGCACAAGAAGCTCGGCCCCTACCCTGCGGACTTCGTCTTTAAACAGCATACGCAGCGGCTCTACGAGTTTGAGTTTTAATTTTTCCGGTAGTCCGCCCACATTGTGGTGCGACTTAATCGTGACCGATGGTCCATGTACAGATACAGACTCAATCACATCAGGATAAATGGTACCCTGGCCCAGCCATTTGACTTCAGGATGGCTGTGGGCTTCTCTTTCAAACTCTTCGATAAAGAGCCTGCCTATGATCTTTCTTTTTTGTTCCGGGTCGGTTACGCCTTTAAGTTGGGCGTAAAAGCTGGATGATGCGTCTATGCCCCGTACATTGAGGCCCATGCCTTCGTATGATTTGAGGACTTCCTGAAACTCGCCTTTGCGGAGCAGCCCATTGTCTACAAAGATACAATACAATCTGCTGCCTATGGCTCTGTGTATCAGCAATGCCGCCACTGTGGAGTCAACGCCACCGGAAAGGCCCATCATCACATGGTCGCTGCCCAGAGTCTCCCTGAGACGGGACACGGTTTCTTCCACCATGGACGCAGGAGTCCAGTTGGGCTCACACCCGGCTATGTTGTGTACAAAGTTATAAAGCATTTCCTTGCCAAGGAGGCTGTGAGTCACCTCGGGGTGAAACTGAAAACAATATACAGGGTGTTCATAGGTGTCCTGAGTCGATCTGTATGCTGCTACGACATCTGAGGTTCTTGCTATCACCTCAAAGCCTGCGGGCACTTTTTCTATGGAGTCGCCATGGGACATCCAAACCTGGGTTGCAGGATCAAGGTCTTCAAATACAGGGTCCGGCTCGGTGATATGCATGATGGCTTTTCCGTACTCTCTTTTCTCTGATTTCAGTACGTGACCGCCCAGTTTATGCGACACCAGCTGGGCCCCATAACAAACGGCCAATACTGGATAACGGCCTATAACACTGCCCAGGTCAAAATCGAGGGCATTTTTGTCGAGTACAGAAAACGGGCTTCCTGACAGTATTACCGCCTTGATCTGACGATCTTTCGGAAACTTATTGTACGGAAATATTTCGCAGTAGACATTCATTTCACGCAGTCTCCTGGCGATGAGCTGGGTGTACTGTGAGCCGAAGTCCATGATGGCCACTAAATCATTCATGGCTGCAAATATACAAGGTTAAGCCCACTTTGGAAAACCAATTTTTAACATGGATAACATAATGTCAATCCCTCAGTCAGGCTATTGCCAAACAGCTTGTATTTTATTTGTAGTTCTTATTAAAATTTTCGTTCAAAGGAGTTACCGGTGAAACGATACACCCCATTGGGGCCACCACCAAACCATAATTCACCCGATTGGCTTTTGTAAATAATCCAAACCATATCACCATCGACACCGTCTTTTTTAGTAAAATTTTCGAACGTTTTGCCATCGTACCTCCACACGCCTGATTCTACAGTGCCAAACCAAATATTGCCTGTAGCATCTTCTCCAATGGAAAAAACCCTGTCCAGGGAGTTGCCCATGGTGTCTTCTTTTCTCAGTCGATGTTGTTTCGTGAAGTGTGTAAAATTCTGGCCATCATATTTTAATACGCCAATACCTCCTGAAGGACTTTTGCCACAATTATTCCCAATCCAAAGATTGCCGTTGCTGTCTTCCATAAGGGATCGAATGTGTAATACCTCGGTTGTGCCGTTTAAGCCTAATGA
>JAKQGD010000250.1 GCA_029573365.1 Bacteroidota bacterium
CCATTAGCAGCAATAGGGTTGTGAACGCTATCCTCTTCATGCCTTTGATTTTGTGGTAAAGTTAATAACTTTCCGTGTGCTTAATCCCTTTTTTTCCAGAATTGATTTAAGGGTTTGATGTATTTATATTTATGGATAATAACCCCTGAATTTTGACAAGGCAACCTTGATGCATCGGGACTGGGAATCGGAATAGAGAAATTATTTTTGATTATTTTAATTTAATCACAAACTTTCCAGTGTCCTGTTTTGTCACTTCCCACACGCACAATACGGCCTTTCTCTTTAAGCGCTTTAATTCTTCTTTTTGCTGTGCTTAAACTTATATTCAAACGCTTGCTAATCTCTGCTGCTGTGATTTTGCTGTTTTGTTTTATCAAATTTAATACAGTGTCATTTACAGTGTCAATTTTTGTTTTTACAGTGTCATAAAAAAAGAAGTATTAACCTAAAAACCAAGAGGCGTAGCCCTGATATCTCAGGTACTGGCAATCGGCCCAACCATTTACCGAAAAAGGTTGTATATTAGTAGTCATAAACCATTTGGGGCGTTAGCTCCAAAATCTTAGTAGAAAGTAGTATTAACCTTAAAATAATCTTCTCTCTGCGACCCCGACAGGATTAGCTCGCTGCCCGAAGGCAGGCACACAGGCCGCTCGTGATCCTGTCTTTCGATTTTGTGGAGGGTAAAGCATTCTATAAAATAAAAGACCAGCGTATGTGGCTGGTCCTCGTTGCGACCCCGACAGGATTAGCTCGCTGCCCACAGGCGGTCGCACAGGCCGCTCGTGATCCTGTCTTTCGGTATCGTGTGGGATTGCCTTCCAATAAAAGGAAAGACCAGCGTAAGTGGCTGGTCCTCGTTGTGACCCCGACAGGATTAGCTCGCTTCCCGCAGGCAGGCGCACAAGCCGCTCGTGATCCTGTCTTTCGGTATTGTGTGGGTTTGCCTTCCAACAAAACAGAAGACCAGCGTAAATGGCTGGCCTTTCTTGTGACCCCGACAGGATTCAAACCTGTGACTTTCAGAACCGGAATCTGACGTTCTATTCAGCTGAACTACGGGGCCAATTAATGGGGCAAAAGTATTGAAAAATTGGCAAGTTGCAAAAAGTGATCAACAAATCATCCCGTTCGGAATATGGCATGCACAACCACTATTTTGCCATGGCCAGGGCCTTTAACTCCTTGGGCATCTTTTCAATGGCATACCTCAGTGCTGTGCGGGGCATAACCGTTTTTTTGCTCATTATGTAGTCGAAAATGGCCTGCCGGTTGGCCTCCGAGGCTGCTTTCAGCATCCAGCCGTAGCCCTTTTGTACCAAATCATCGCCATCCTCTAACAGGATATCCGCAATGGCCAATATATCGTCCAAAAACATGCCCTT
>JAKQGD010000254.1 GCA_029573365.1 Bacteroidota bacterium
CCATTACTTTTACAGATCAGATGGTCGAAGTCAACCTTAAAAGGAGATTTGGACAACTGCTTATGAAGGAATTCAACAATGGTACCAGTGTTTCTGCTGCACTTGACAAGTTGACGGTTATTGTCAACCAAACCTCGCAAACGGTTCCAGCCAGAGGTTTGAAGATGGCCGAAGCAGAAACCTTCTACCGAAATCTTTTGAAAATTTAATTCCTAATTCCAAAACTCAATCTCATGAAAGTAAAAATTTCACAAATAATCGTTTCATGTCTTTTTGCGGTGGTATTTTTGGCCGCAACCGACATGACCGCTCAGGTGGTGCGGACATTCAACCACCCGGATGAATACTGGACACTGCCACTAGGAACTAATTTATTTCCTGCGGCCATCAATGTCAACATTGCCTGCGGTGAGACCATCCTGTATCATGACGAGGCGGGCCCTGACGGCGACTATGATGTACTTGCCGGACCTGTAGCCGTGGTTTTCTGCCCGGACAGAAATCCTTGTGCTCCGGCAGCAAGCCCATCATTGGAAAGGGTGACTCTGACTTTTGATTACATCTTTACAGAATCGGGATTTGACTTTATTACTGTCAGAAACGGCCCCAATGCAAACAGTCCTATTGTTGGAGGAGTTCCTGTTTCTGGCGGAGCCTTTGGCTTCGATCCGTATGGAGTCATAACATCCACCGATCCGAGCGGATGTCTCAGGGTGGAGTTTGAGTCTGACGATGTTATTAACAACCCTGGCTGGCAGGCAGTGGCCACCCTGACAGGTGGATGTGCCTCTCTGACAGAATGCAGTCTGGTATGCCCGGCTCCGGGTGCCCAGACCACGTTTTCGCTTTCGGGCTGTAATCCTGCTGTAGTGCCAACCAATTTGGTGACTTCACAGTGTCCTCCAACTGTTAGCGTAGAAAATGGCATACCTCAGGTGTTTAGATTGACTACTCCTGCTGGTGGTGGAAATGTTTTCCAATATACAGGTTCTGGATCTTGTTGGGAGCTTATCAACG
>JAKQGD010000264.1 GCA_029573365.1 Bacteroidota bacterium
ACATTACAGTATTTCAAAAAATACAATTTTCCAAGGCAATGGCAGCGGTTTTATAGATCAAAAAAACACCACCAATGTAAGTCTTGAATTGTCTTATCATTTTGGCAAAAAGCCTCAGAAGAAAAGGGCGAAAAGGTTAAACTCCATAGTACATTAATCGCCCTATTAAAATTGGTCTGTTCTTATTTGGTGACCCTGTTGCAACCTGAGAATTCAGGAAAAATCCATCTGAATATCCCAAACATTTTTCTTACCTGTGCGGCAAAATAACCTTACCTTTTTCATCATTAACATCTGCCACATTTACCGCACTCCAGCCGGCTCCGGCAGGGTACCACGTTGCAGTACCGGAAGTCATTGTTTTAGTGGCAGGGTTATAAATAGCCTTGTACTGGCCATTTAATGATTGACGAAAGAAGACCACCTCATTGTTGTTCCAGGACTTTAATTCCAGAACATCGCTTGCAGTGGTGCCGTTGGTATGCTTCCACTGAGCATCAAAATAGTTTGTATTGGGTCTTCTTTGCCATATACCTGTCCAGCCGCAACATTCCGTAACAGACCAGGTATTCGGAAATTGTGACAATTTTGCATTGAGCAAAACCGGATTCTGAGCCTGAGCAAATGTAATAAAAAAGAACAGAGTCACTACACCAATTAATAATTGAAACTTTTTCATTTTACTTTAATTTTGGTCTTTCAATTATACAATTCAATTTATTGTACTGCAATGACTCCTGTCATTTAATTCATTGATTTTTATCAGTATTGTCTTTTTTGTTACTCAAAACTTAACATAATCAACTTTTATATATACAAATATTTCTCATGTTAAATTAAACTGCCAATTGAAGATCTGCACTAAGTGATATTTTACCCATTTTCATTTAGCCCTTCGGTTCTTAAAATTTTAACAGTCACAATGAAATTATGTATCTTCACTCGCCAAAAAAGATTCATAAAGATGAGACACCTGATTTCCATTATCTGCTTGTTTCTTGCTTCCTATCTGATGTCGCAGGATACAGCATGGGTAAACACCCTCACCTACCAATCCATGACCAGGGACACACTGGTTCATTTCCCGCTAGGGGATCACAACCAATACGAAAAGATCCTAATGTACTACTCCATGAGGTGCAAAGGGGCCTTAGTCTCTACAGGCACGGATCGGAACAAGGGTTGCGGAGAGTGGGATTACAGTTGCAACACCAATGTCATAGATAGCAGCAGACTGGATTCTGTCAGAGCCACACACCCCGATTACATCATCGCAGGCCATTCTGAAAATTATCTTTTTTATACTACCGACCCTACCTATACGTTCACAGACTATGTATTGCAGCAGGTGCAGGCAGGCAATGTGTCTGGCATAAGCCGCATAAAGGTTGGAACACACACCGGAGATAAGGTCATAATAAATAGCGACAGGCCCGCCGGCAGATTCTGGTTATATTATCCTGCCGGCACGTTGTCATCTCTGGGGCCGGGCAATATTCAAGGCATAAGTCTTAAGCATGAAGGCAGCGGAACACTCAGATACCTCAATATCAAAATAGCACCTTCAGACAACACACTAGATTCTTATACAGATCTTTCTGGTCTCACATACAAAGAGGTAGTCAACCGTCATGTAACTTTTGGCACCGGCGGAGAGACTGACATATATTTCCACTCACCATATGCCTGGAATGGCAGCTCCGGACTTATCCTGGAATGCTCATACCAGTGTGCCGCCGCCGATCTGGGAAGTCTCCGTATCCTCGGCAGCCATACGGACGAAGGAAGGGCTTTTGGCACCCTTATTCCCGGCAACTACCTGGTTTCAGGTACATCCGGAGCAGGTACGTTACAAAGCAGCGGTTTAGGGCAGGTGAGCGATCAGGTCACCGTGGCATTCTGGGCACGAGGAAATGCAGATGTTTTGCCTAATAACAATTCGGCATTTTATGCTACGGACGATCAGGGTCGGCGACAACTCAATGTACATCTGCCCTGGTCCAACGGACGTATTTTCTGGGATTGCGGCGGTGATTCCGGCGGATATGACAGGATAGACAAGGCCGCCCTGCCATCAGAGTACGAAGGCGAATGGAACCACTGGGCATTTACAAAAAATGCCACTACAGGCACCATGAAAATCTACCTCAATGGTTCACTCTGGCACAGCGGAACGGGAAAATCAAGGCCTATTGACATTGATAAATTTTCAGTCGGGGCAGTCACGGATGGCAGCAATCCCTACAATGGCCATCTTGACGATTTTATTGTGTATAACAGAGAACTGGCGGCAGAAGACATATCCCGGCTCATGCACCAAAACCCTGCAAAAACACCGGGACTGGAATCCGGTCTTGTGGCATTTTTCGACCTCAACCAGAATATACAGGGAATATTTGAAGACCAGTCAGCCTACCAGGGCAACCTTGTATTTAACTCAGTCGCTTATGTATTGCCCGAAAGGGCTAAAAAATATTTTAATGAACACGCAGTCCTGGATGCTTTGCCTGACATGAGCTTTATCAAAGGCACCCTCACCATCACTAAGACGGATGTCACTTACCGGGATTCTGTGGTAAATCCGCCACTACGCGTCGTCCCCTACTCTGTGGTCAACAACCAGATTATAGCCGGTGCCCCTCTCAACTACTGGGAAGCCGTGCCACAACAGATTTATGACGAAGACGGCAACCTGACAGGAGAGATCGAGGTGGAATACGAGGGTGTCATCGACATTACGGACCTTGAATACTTCAGGTTTTCGCCGGCAAAATACGAGATCATGTCTTTTGTCACGCCTTACGGTATCAACCTGGACCTCGGCCCTGAAGGCAAAACATGGATCTTTGATGTCTCCGATTATGGTCCTATATTAAAAGGAAGCAAACGACTGCTCATGGACAAAGGCGGCGAATACCAGGAAGAAATGGATATAAAGTTTGCATTTATAAAGGGTACACCACCAAGAAACATTCTGGACATAAAACAAATATGGCCCGTACAATCCTACGGTTACACGTCTATCCTAAACAACAGCCAGCTGGAGCCCCGCACACTGACGGCAGGGTCTGATGTACGAGGGCTTAAGGTCCGTACCATGGCAACAGGACACGGGCAGGAAGGCGAATTTATCTCGAGGGTCCACTCCTTAAATGTAAACGGCGGCAGTTCTGAGTTTGTCTGGTCACTTTGGAAAGAATGTGCCAACAATCCGGTATATCCTCAGGGTGGCACATGGGTTTACGACCGTGCCGGATGGTGCCCGGGTGCACCTACAGACTTGCGTGAGTTTGAAATCACACCTTTCGTTCAACCAGGCAGCAGCTTTAGCCTGGATTACGGACTCAATGCCGCCTCCGGCGACAGCAGATACATAGTCAATGCCCAACTTGTCACGTATGCAGACATGAACTTCACCTCGGATGTAGCCCTGGAGGAGATCATCAACCCTTCTGACCGCATAGAATACGCACGATCCAATCCCATTTGTGGAGGTCCCGTGGTCGTCATTAAAAACAATGGGAAAAATACCGTCAATTCTGTCACTTTTAGCTACGGTGTAGACAACAGCTCACCTCTAAGTTATACCTGGGCCGGCACCCTGGCACCACTGCAAAAACAAACCTTAGCCCTGCCTGATGTCGATCCGGCCCTGCTGTACAATGGACAGGTTTTCAGAGTCACAGTCACAGCAGTAAATAACACAAATGACCAATACAGCGGCAACAATATCCTTAGTTCTCCCATCACTCCGGTAAAACTCCTCGACAAAGACATCGTCGTAACCATGAAAACCAATGGTGCACCATCAGAGACACGGTGGGTGCTTACAGATGCTAATGGCAACATTATCAAAACAAGCAGGCCGGACCTGACAGCCTTTACTATGTACAACGACACCATCAGAGGGCTCAGTGGCTGTTACCGGCTGCAGTTTACTGACAGCGACCAGGATGGCATTTCGTGGTGGGCCAATGGTGACGGAGACGGCTATATGCGTGTAAAACCTCTCAACGGAGGGTGGGTGTTTTTTCAGCCAGATTTCGGCAGCGAGCTGACATTTAACTTTATAGCCGCCCTTCCCAATGCAACTGAAGATGTGGAGTCTGCTGCCGAGGTCAGCGTGTCACCCAATCCAACCACTGAAGCAGTGTGGATCTCATTATCCGGCTTTTGGGGCAATACTCGAATCGATGTATATAACCAACAAGGAATACCTGTTTTTACAGAAAGTGCTATGATAGGCACCCGGGACGAATACCGAACATTGCTGGACTTAAGCAGTGTACCGGCAGGTTTGTACACCGTAAAAGTGTCAGGACGTAAAATTGCCAAAGCAATCAAAGTTATAAGATTTTAAAATGGGTGGATGCTCATAGATCAATATTCCAAACTTTGTACCCTTTTTTGTACTTTTGCAATAGCACAACCCATATAAGATGTCATCAGCAAGTATATCTGTGTCGGCAGTCCTTGACCCGGCCATCCTGAACACAATTTTTGAAAGCCAGAAAAACAACGAATTTGCAGTCAGGAATACCACCCCTGCCCAAAGGCGTAAAAAACTGGAACGCTTGCTGTCAGCCATTATAAAGTACCGGAAAGAGATCAAACAAGCCTTGTTTGAGGATCTGAAAAAACCCGAGTCGGAGACTGACATGACTGAGATTTTTCCCGTCACCAGTGAGATAAGACATGCCTACAAACAAATGAGCACCTGGATGAGAGAAGAAAAGGTGCCCACACCTCTTACCCTTACTGGTTCGTCATCGTACATAAAATACGAGCCCAAAGGAGTCGTCCTGATCTTGTCACCGTGGAATTTCCCCTTAAACCTGACTCTCAATCCGCTGGTATCAGCCATAGCTGCCGGAAACTGCGTCATGATAAAACCATCTGAAAACTCTCCGGCTACATCGGCCGTGCTTGGCACGATCATCAGAGAAGTTTTTGACGAAAATGAAGTAGCTCTCCTGGAAGGAGGCCCCGAGGTGGCACAAAGCCTGTTGAAACTTCCTTTCAATCATATATTTTTTACAGGCGGCCCTCCCATAGGTAAAATAGTGATGGAGGCTGCAGCCAAAAACCTGACTTCCGTAACCCTGGAACTGGGAGGCAAATCTCCCTGCATCGTAGACCAGACGGCAAACCTAAAGACAGCAACAGCCCGGATCTCGATAGCCAAATATGTCAATGCAGGGCAGATGTGTATAGCTCCTGACTATGTATTTGTCCACAAATCAAAGCTCGAACCATTTATCAGCCTGGTAAAAGCTGAGTTGGAAGCCATGTACGGCACCGATGCAAAACAATCCGAAGGATACAGCCGCATAATAAACAACAGGCATTTTAACAGAGTAAAATCCTATATCGAAGATGCCCTGCAAAAAGGAGCAAAAATCGAATACGGCTGCAAGCTGGACGATAAAGACCTGTACATATCTCCGACCATCCTTAGCTCGGTAGATCCGCAATCTCTTCTCATGACCGAAGAAATCTTTGGCCCGGTGATGCCCGTATTTCCTTATGATTCGCTCAGCGATGTCATGGATTTTATCAACCGACGGGAAATCCCTCTGGCCTACTATCTGTTTAGCGAAAACAGCAAACATATAGACTACGTGATGAGTCACAGCAAGGCAGGCAATGGCTGCATCAACCACTGCGGGGTACACTTTTACAACCACTGGCTGCCCTTCGGTGGCGCCAACCACAGCGGCATAGGGAGGGGACATGGATTTGAAGGTTTCAAATCGTTTTCCAACCAGCGAAGTGTCCTCCGTCAGCATACACCCAATGTACTGGACATTATGAAGCCGCCATATACAGACCTTAAAAGAAAAATCATAGACCTGGCCATCAAATACCTGTAACCACACTCTCCCCTGCCCCGTTTGTAAAAAAGTTAAATTTTTCTTAAATCTACGAATCTCTTCGTACAACTCATTGACAATACGAAACTCTTCGTATATCTTTGTGTTGTTTCTTTAAAAATAAGTTGAGATGTCCAGATACAAGCCCACAGATGCAGAAATGGAAATCCTACACATCCTTTGGGAAAAAGGGTCCTCGTCTGTCAGAGAGATCAATGACATCCTCAATCACAGACGCGAAGTAGGATACACCACTACACTCAAGCTCCTTCAGATTATGTTTGAAAAAGGTCTGGCCAGGCGTGACTCCGGAGCAAAAACCCACTTTTATACCGCCGCCGTCAGAGAGCACGACACCAAAAACCACCTCATTTCTGATTTTGTCAACGTAGCCTTCAGAGGCTCTGCCATGAGTCTGGTGATGCAGGCACTCGGCAACTCAGAAACATCAAAAGAAGAGCTTGACGAACTCAAGGACCTGATATCAAAACTCGAACAAAACTCCTGACCATGAACAGCATATTTGACAACAGCGACAAACTTATAACAGCCCTTGTACAGACGATGGTGCACAGTCTGTGGCAATTTTCGGTGATAGCCTTGGTCATGTCTTTCTTGCTGCATTATTACCGCGATGCCTCAGCGGCCCGCAGATACAACATAGCACTCGGCAGCCTGCTTATGGCACTCCTAGTGGCTGGGGTCACTTTTTTATGGCACTACGGAGGGGGCGGCCCGGAAGCAACAGCTCCTCTTGCGGCAGCAAACCATACAGCTCCCTTGTATGCCGACGGTGTTTTAAACTCTTCCTGGGCAGACAGAATATCTGTATGGATTGATACATACCGTTTCCCTATTTTTATAGCCTGGCTGACAGGTGTAGCACTGTTTCTTTTAAAATTTGGTTTATCCTTGGGGTATGTCGAATACTTGTCCAGAACCGCCCGTCAACTCCAGAATGAGGAGGTCATACAATCCTTTAAAAAAGTCTGTCATGATTTTGGCATATCTACCGACATCAGTATTGGCACCAGTCACCTCATAAGTACACCTATGATTCTGGGAGTCATCCGTCCGCTGGTATTGTTGCCTATAGGTATGGTAAATCAGCTCAGTCCCGGCGAAACCGAAGCCATCCTGGTACACGAACTGGCCCATTTTGTCAGAAAAGACATCTGGATAAATATGGCACAGACCCTGATAGAGGCACTGTTTTATTACCACCCTGCGATATGGTGGATCTCTGCCAACATCCGCGTAGAAAGAGAAAGTTGTTGTGACGAGCTGGCCATCACTTATACCGGAGACAATGTGAGCTATGCCAAAGCCCTCGTCAAAGTGCAGGAGATGTATCTCAATGGAAATGCACCCTCACTAGCCATGAATTTCAGCTCCAGAAATGAAAGTTTTTTTTCTAACCGTATAAAACGAATTTTAAATATGACACAAACCAGAAATTTTCTCAGAGAAAAAATCCTGACCACGGTTATGCTTGTAGCCATAGTCATGCTCTTTACCAAAAACATGACAGGTTCGTCAGCACCTGTAATCAATGATGAAAAACAAACCATCAAAAAGGAGATAACCATCACTGTGCCTGATACAATTCCGGCGAGTCGTGAATCCATCCGCATCCAAAAGAGGACAAACGACAAGGACGTAAAAATCGCCATCGAAGATGGAAAAGTCACGGACCTGGAGGTCGACGGCAAAAAGATTGACAAAAAGGATTATGACAAGTACCAGGACCTGATCGACGAAATGAAGCCCCAGTCCTTTGGTCAGGGTAATGCCAGGATGTTCTTTTTTGGAGACGACAATGGAAAACCATTTGAATTCCGTTATGGCCACCCTTCAGATATGGATTCGCTGTTTGGTCAGTTTAAAGGTCTGGAAGGACTTGGATTTGGAGACGACGCCTTCAGAGAAAACATGAAAAGACTCCACGAACAATTGGGAAGGATGAAGTTCAACTTTGACGGTCTCGATAATTTAAACTTCAACTTTGAGGGTCTCGACAGCCTGAAGTTTAACTTTGGCTTTCCGGAAGGAGGCAGGTTGCAAGATGGAGGAAGCCTAGAGGACCTGATGGAAGACTATGATATGGTTTTGCCCGAAGGCCATGCCCCGGCAGATGACCGCAATTTTAACGAAATCATCGGCAATGCTCTCAATCGTGACGGTCTGCTTATCCCCAACCAGGAAAATAAGGTGGAACTGACTGGCAAGCACCTCCGAATCAACGGCGAAAAACAACCTACAAACATCTGGCTGAAATACAAAAGAATTTTCGAACAGGAATCTGGCACGGTCATGCAAAAAAATTCCAGGCTCGAATTTAAGATTATGGGCAAGGAATCTAAGCGTAAATACAGGGTGTATTAATCCCATTGCAAGTAAAAATTTAATTCACATCAATATTTAAAACAAAGTCATGAATGTAAAAATCAGGTTTATCTATACGCTGATTGCTGTTTTCGGCGTATTTGTCTCAGGCTACTCACAGGAGGACCCTAAGCCCGTAAAAAAAGTAGTCATCATCAAAAAGATCAATGAAAATGGCAAGGTAACCGAAACCAGGCAGGAAGCCGAAGGCGAGGAAGCCGATAAACTCATCAATTCGCTCCCGACAGAAGACATCGAAATGGTCAATGTCGAAAAAAACAAGGATGGTAAAAATGTGATTACCATAACCAAATCCACTTCCGAAAAAGTAGTCAAATCTTCAGGAAAAGAGGGTCAGAAAGAAATCGAAGTCACTGCTAAGGTGGTGGATGGCAAAACAAAAGAAAAATACAAGATTATCCGCAAGGACAAGGATGGCAATGAAAAGGTCATGGAATGGGACGGCGATGGAGAGATGCCTGCCGAACTGGCCAAAGAACTGGAAGTTGTCAACATCAATAAAAACATGACAAACGAAGGCATGGAAATCACTATAGATGCCGACGATTCAGACAACAGTACCACCAGACCTGCCAGAGTTATCGTCATGGATAAAGCCCTGGAAGTGCCTGAAGGGAAAAAAGGAAAAATGACCTGGCATAGCAAAGACCATGCTCCGATGGCCCCCTCTGGAAAAATGGACAAGCCCAACAACAACAGGGCATCACTGGGAGTCATGATAGAAGATACTGACAACGGCGTGGTCATCACGGACCTCGTAGAAGGCTCCGCTGCTGCCGCTTCCGGCCTCAGAAGAGGAGATGTGCTCCTAAAGGTCAACAATACATACATCTTTACTTCTAATGGACTGATAGATGCTTTGCACCCTTTCAATCCCGGTGACAAAGTCAAGGTGCGTTACATCAGAGAAGGAAAAGAAAAATCAGCCACTACTGTGCTGAAGGCCAGGAACTGATTGTATAACCTAGAATAAAAATAAAAGGCGGTCAGCATCTGGTCGCCTTTTGTTTTAATATTAGATTTTGATATTTAGGTATATTTTCAACACAATTATTGATATTTACCAGAAAATAAACAAAATTGAGAAAAGTGTCATTTGTAAAATATGAGCTACTGAGCCAACTAAATTGAGCCGGTAGATATTATTTTAGTACATTTATGTTCGGCCTTTTCACATGGTACACAAGTATTTCCTTGCGGAAAACACCTAGGGGTAGAAGAACAATCAGTGGTAGTACAGGTTACTTTGTAGTCAATAACCGCATCTACATCATTATCCGCAACTAAGGCCCTGACAGATTTTACACCCTCACCTCTCGCCACAACATAATATTTGTGGTCAATAAGCTCAATACCTACGGTACTTACTGACTCTTCCACTCCACTTTCGTGTAAAAAATTATTCCATGATTTAACCAAATTGACTTCATCAACTGTCAGAACCGGAACACCATTAATATAAGTACCTATTATTTCAGACCTGGTTCTACTTTCTACCTTGTCCTCCCTTTTCTGGAACTGAGTTTTATCGTCTTTCCGACAGGAAAATACCAAAACAGAACTTAAAACAATCAAAAATAGAATTTTATAATACTTCATTTTCCTAAAATTTATTAGTCTCCCTTACCTTGTTTTAAGTGGTGGTCAGGAATAATTCCACAAAATAATATAAAGACAACATCCGTAAATAGTCTACATCAATAAACCTGTAAAAACCCATGATGTGATCAACACCATTGAGCTTAGCTCAGCTACCTCGGTTACAGACACATATGCTTCCATAACCGCCATGTCATTATTGGCAGCCTGTCAAGCAATCAGTATATTGCTGTACATACTACCCCAGCATTGTAATTAACGGATGCAATCTCAGACTTCCCTCGTCTTTCTCCCACAGAAAATCTAAGACAAATTTAAAGCAGTTTTTCCAAATATGCAAGTATTTTATAAAATTTTATCATAATTTTATTTCATATATATATATATATACTAAATCAATGTTTTATAATTTATAAGAAAGACTTAATCTTCACACCAGTAGAAGCAATTTAACCCTGTATGCTTGGCTCTCTGCTATTCAGGCAGAGAATAAATATTGATGGCCACGGGATTTAATCCCTCGTAAAATAAAACGTTAATGTCGGCCGGAGTCTGGTCGTTTTCTTATTATCAGGGCTTTTGATATATTGCAAAAACAAAGTCCGATGAATTCGATTTAAGATATTTTTTCTCCCTGTGGATTAAGTCTTTGATAATGCCCTCTTCTTTGTCAATAAAGTGATGAGCAATATGTTTAAGGGTTGGAGCTAAAATATTGCCGCCCAATTCCACAAATTCTATTTCTCTAAATTTGGATCGTAAAACCGGAATGATTGATTCTGAATCTACACACTCAGACGGATCAGACAAAATCATTCTCAGCTTACCAGCTCGATAACATCTTGTTTTAAATCTATTTAGTTTTAATATTTTGCGAAAAGCCAAAGGTATTTCATTCAAACATATATTACAAAAATCAATCTGACTGGCCGGAAATATCAGCCTGTTAGGTCCTACATATTCGTTAATTATAAATAAACCATCCCTTTTTAAAGCCGGAAACAATGTCTTGGTCACCAAATTATTAATATCTTTAAAATGGTGCAAGGAAGCGTTAAAAAGCAAGTAATCAATTGAATTTTCTTCCAGTTCTATATTATATATACTCCTTGTTTCAAAGTATGTGTTATGTAAACTGGCACTTTTCGCCTTGTTTTGGGCAGTTCCAATTAAAGATTTCGAAATATCGTACCCCTCTACTTTAAGGTCAGGATTGAGTTTTGCAAAAAGTATTTCATGACTTCCGGCGCCGCAACCAAAGGAAACGAGTCTTTTATTATTTGTATCTCCAAAATACTTTTGAGTAACATATTGCTCATATTCTATATGCGGGTCTCCTGAGATTAAATAATTTCTATGTAATTTAAAATACGGTATAACCCACCAATTTGCATGTTCAAAATGATCCGAAAAAGACGAAATGGTACGCTTGTCCCTCTTATAAGTAAATTTACTCAGAATAAATCTTAAGCCCCTTTGATGCAGCTTTATATACAGCTCAACAAAATCATCAAAAAATATTAAATTATTTAACATAATTATTAATTACCATACATAGACTAAATTGTTACAGAAATAATTTATGCTTGAAAATATTGTTAACCAAATTTAAGATATAAATGTATAATTAGCTTATTATTTGTAACTCAGAGTGTTTAATTCATCTTTAATTAATGTATACAATTCTTCTTCCCAGTCAATATTTTCAATTTCAGGGATACCATCATCCTTTCTAAAATCTCTGGGACTTATTATGACTTTGATCCCTTTGCTTATTGCATAATTTGCCAATACAAAAACTTCCTCTATGGCTTCATCACCTATGGGAATACACCCAATCGTTGATGCTTTGCCGTGAATGAAAATATCCTTTCCCATTTCATCGATGCTTGAAAGTTTGGTTTTAGCCTTGTCATACTCGTTTGGATAGTTGAGCTTCAGGGACAGATAATAAGAACTGTTGGGATTTAAATATTCAATCTTGTAAATCCCTTCCGGTATTTGTCTATCCCCGTCTCTTAATTTTGGGCCTAATTTGCCACTGTATGCTGTAAACGGATATTCTTTCAGAAGTTTTATTCCGGAATCATCCTTGGTGTAAACTTGTAGGATTTTCTCTTCCTTAAATGCAACAAGTATAATTTCTTTTGGAAATTCCATTTTGTACCCAATCGTACCTATTCGCATCCCCAATCTTTCACTTACTTTATTTTCGATCTTGTTAAGTATCGTTTCAACCGTTTCTTTATCCATGAACTTATTAATCACCGGCATATATACAGACCTACCGAATTTGACAAAGATAATTCCAATTATTACAAAGCTTGATATGGTGATGTATTTCTTCAAGTTATAACTTTTAACCTATATACCAAACATACCAAACATTACAAAAATAACTTAAATCGGGTAAATAATTGCAAATTCTACAATTCTTAATCTACATAAGCTATTCACAATTCTTCATTTGCAATTTGTAAATCTTCATTTTCCAAAGGGCTCTCTTTGGCTATATAGATAAGCTCACTGCAGTTTTCCTCCCTGAATATGCGGGCAGCAGTGTCCCTCAGCATCTCCCGTGTGATGGACCTGTAGCGGTGGGTTTCCTCATTGATGAGTGAGGCGTCGCCTATGGCCTCGAAATAGGCCAGGCTGATGGCTTTGTTGAGTACGCTGACCTCCCCAAAGGTGAGGCTGCTCTCGACGCTGTTTTGTAGTTTGGTGAGCTCTTTTTCAGGGATTAGCTCGGTAGCAAGGAGCTCCAGTTCGTGGCGTATGGCCGAGCGGGCTCGCTCCATGTTGACACCAGGCATGTTTTTACCTTCGATTATAAACAATCCGGGCTCTACGCTGCCTGAGATAAACGCGTCTATGGTACTGAAGAGCTGCTGTTCCTTGTACAGCCTCTGGTAAAATCTGGATGACCGCCCCTGGGCCAGAACATCTGACAGCAGGTCACAGGCATAATACTCATCGCTGAGACGATCAGCCATGTGATAGCCGCGGTATATGGCGTCGTGGGGCACGTCGCTGTAAAGCACCTTCTGCCTAAGTACTGTCTGCGGCGGCTCGGCACATAGATCAGGGCTTTTGTAGTGGCCTGCAGGTATGTCTCCAAACCACTTGCGGACGAGCGACTCCGTCTCCCCAAAATCTATGTTTCCTGCCAGGCAGAGGACAGCATTGTCGGGACGGTAATAACGGTAAAAAAAGTCTTTGACCTGCTCTAGGGTGGCATCAGAGATATGACTCATTTCTCTGCCTATGGTGGGCCAGCGGTAAGGGTGGTACTGCCATGCCAGCTCACTGAGGTGGTGCCACATATCGCCGTAGGGCTCGTTGAGGCACGTTTCCTTAAACTCTTCGACGACCACTTTTTTCTGGGTATTGAGACTTTTCTGGCTAAACCGCAGCTTATTCATTCGGTCTGACTCGAGCCAGAGTACGGTTTCGACATTGCCTGCGGGTACAAGGTCGTAAAAATTAGTAAGGTCGTTGTTGGTAAAAGCGTTGTTTTCTCCGCCGGCTTCCTGTATGTGCTCGTCAAAGTCTGCCACATGCTCAGACCCGCCAAACATGAGGTGCTCAAAAAGATGGGCAAAGCCGGTCCTGGTAGGGTCCTCGTACTTGGATCCTACGTTATATACCACATTGACGGCAATCATGGGTGTGGATTTGTCCTGGTGCAGGATGACCCTGAGCCCGTTGTCGAGCACCAAACGCTGGAAATCGATCATTACTCTTTACTCTTTTTCTTTAAAATCTGTGGTCTTGCCTTTGCCGGCACCTTCTACGATGATGACAATCTCACCGCGGGCCGCTCCCCCTCCAAAATGTGTGAGGGCCTCATCCAGCGTCAGCGTCACTATCTCTTCGTGTAGCTTGCTGATCTCTCTGGCAACACATACCCGGCGGTCGCCCCCTGTATGTTCGCGGAGCTCCTCCAGACATCTGATCAGCCTCTGTGGTGACTCGTACATGATAAATGTAGCGTCCAGCGATGCCAGATGCCGCAGCCGTGTTTGCCTTCCTTTCTTATGAGGCAAGAATCCTTCAAACCAGAACCTGTCTGCCGCCAGACCTGATGCCACGAGGGCAGGCACAAAAGCTGTAGGGCCCGGAAGACAAGTCACCTCCAGACCCAGGGCACGACACTCCCTGACAAGCAGGAAGCCGGGGTCCGAGATTCCAGGTGTGCCGGCATCAGAGATGAGGGCTATATTTTTGCCTGCAGCGAGTTGTTCTGTGATACCTTTGAGGGCCTTGTGTTCATTAAAGGCGTGAAATGACCACATAGGTTTTTTTATCTCAAAATGCTGTAACAGCTTGCTGCTGGTACGGGTATCCTCGCACAGGATGACGTCGCACTCCCTGAGAACCCGCAGGGCTCTCAGTGTTATGTCTTCAAGATTTCCGACGGGCGTAGGCACCACGTACAGCATATTATCTATATTAAGCGGAGACAAAATTAAACATACAATGTCGCTGCAGTGACAAAACAGGCATAAATCCGTTAAAATGTTGTTGCCGGAGCCATATTTTGACGTTCAGACTATGGTACCTCTCAACACTTATGGGCAGGCAATTGTTACAATTATCCGTAAATTTCAACTAGATGAAAAAGTATTCCGGGAGTACCTTAATAAAAGTAGTTTTTATCGCTGTGCTTCTTTTTGCAGGTATGGCGTCAGTATGGGCACAACCACAAAACGACAACTGTCTGTTTGCGATACCCCTGCCCACGTCGGACCAGTACTGTTCTGACCCCGCCCAATATACCAATGTGGGCGCCACGGCAGATCCGGAGTTTATCCAGGGCACAAACTCCTGCATTTCGCTAAAGTGGTCAAACGGCGTATGGTTTTCATTTGTACCCAAGCAGCCTGCAGTACTCATCAGAGTACAGGGCCTCGGCAACGGAGGCACCATCAGGAGCCCTAAAATCGTACTTTTCGAAACGTGCAACGATTATCTAGCTTGCTCTCCCGGTAAGGATGTAGGCATCGATGAGCTGGTATTTGACGACCTCAACATAGGCCAGGTATATTACATCATGGTCGAGTCATCCATAGGAGGCGAAGGTACATTTACCTTGTGTGTCGACGATTTTGTTCCCGTCAAGGCCCCGGAAAGTGACTGCCGCAATGCTGTGGTACTGTGCGACAAATCTCCCTTTGTGGTCAACACCCTGGAGGGCAATGGCAACGACAAAAACGAACTCGAATCCAACATATGTATAGGCGGCGAATTTGCATCGGCATGGTACAAGTGGACATGCGAAATGTCAGGCTCTCTCACCTTTACCCTCACGCCAAATAACAACATACCCAATCAGGTGACCGATGACATAGACTTTGCCCTGTACGAATTGCCAAACGGCATCGACGACTGCTCCAACAAGGTTCTCCTTAGGTGTGAAGGGGCCGGTGCCAATACTGATGCTTTTGGCAACCCTGCTCCGCTCTCTCAATGGGTGCGGTGCAATGGGCCCACAGGACTCAAAGAAGGAGAAAATGACACCACAGAACCCGCCGGATGTGTTGGCAGCAACAACAACTTCGTCAGGCCCCTGGACATGGTCGCCGGAAAATCTTACGTACTCATCATCAACAACTTCAGCAGATCGGGCCTCGGCTTCGGGATAGAATTTGGAGGCTCAGGCACCTTCCTGGGTCCAAAACCTGACCTCGAGGTCAATGCAAACAAGGCTTTTGAATGCGACAAGTCTGTGATTTTTATCAACAAATCTGAGTCTGCTACCGACCCTATCGTCAAGTATACCTGGAATTTTGGCGACAGATCTGTACCATCCCGGGCCAACGGCCAGGGACCTTTTGACGTGCTTTATCAGTCTTTTGGCGACAAGACAGCAGCCGTCACCGTGGAAACAAGCCGCGGATGCACCGTGACTAAGTTTATCGATTTTTATGTCGACCCCTGCTGTAAGGACACCAGCACACTCGATGTAGATGCCATAGTGCGTGACATCCTTTGTTTTGGGTTTACTGACGGACAAATCCTGGCCCAGGGCATCAGCGGAGCTCCGGAATACAGCTTCAGCCTAGACAACCAGCCCTTCCGGCCCAATCCACTGTATGGAAATCTCGCTGCAGGTACCTACCTCATCAGAATCCGGGACCTCAAAGGATGCGTGGACTCCATAACCCGCACCGTAACCGAACCATTGCCCATCAACATAGATGCGGGTCCGGACCAGGAAATAGACCTCGGAGAGAATACTTTTATGAATGGAACGGTCAATTCGCCAAACGGCATAGACACCCTCCTGTGGTCGCCACCTGCAGATTTTGACATCAACGGCATCGAAGACCCGGAGGTTTTCCCCAAGACCACCACCACGTATACCTTTACCGTCACCGATGAAAACGGCTGTACCAAGGAAGACCAGGTGACCATCAGGGTAAAAAAGGAATACAAAGTATATACGCCCAATATTTTTTCGCCTGACGGCAATGGATCCAATGACTTCTTTAACATATGGGTCACCAAAGGCGTAAAATATGTGGAACTCCTCGAAGTGTATGACAGGTGGGGCAATCTCGTATATCAGGGCATAGACTCAAAGGCTCCCGTGCCCGGTGATCTGATCACCTCTTCCCAATCGAGCGGCTGGGACGGCAAATTTAAAGGCTCGAAAGTCAATCCCGGGGTATTTGCGTGGAGGGCACGGGTGCGGTTTTTGGATGACGTGGTCAAAAACTTTGCCGGTGACGTGACCGTGCTCAGGTAATCTATGTCTATCTTCAAGTCATACATCCTGACGCCTTGGTCGGCGATTACCCTCTTGCTCTTGGCAGGGTGCAGCAACAACATAGGCGACATAAATACCGTCGTGGAGTCTGCCCAAAAGCCTGATACAGAGTGGGGCAAAAATGTACGTATCATATATAGTGACTCGGCCATGGTGAGAGTCGTCATCCACGCCCCGGTGATGGAACGAAGTGTGGACCATGGCAATTCCAAAGATGTTTTTCCCAAAGGCATCCTGCTGGAGTTCCTCAATGACCAGAAAGTGGTCTACAGCTGGCTTAAAGCCGAAACGGCCATCCGCGAAGACCGCACCCAAAAGATTTTTGCCCGTGGCAATGTCATCTTTTACAACAACAAGAACGAAAAAATGGAAACCCCGGAACTCGTGTGGGATGAAAAAGACAGAAAAGTGTATACCGACAAGCTCGTACGCATCACACAGGCAGAAAAAGGCGACACCACCTATGGTTTTGGGTTTACGGCAAACCAGGAGTTTACCAGATTTGAGATACGCAAAAAGGTACAAGGCAAAATCAATGTCGGAGATTTTTTCAAAAGTATTGAGTAATTTTGCGGCTATATGGTGATAACCGTCATTCTTGTACTTTTGATGCTGTTGCTTTCTGCCTTCTTTTCAGGCAGCGAAATAGCCTACCTTTCGGCCAATAAACTCAGCATAGAAGTACTGAAAAACAAAGGCGAAGGCAAGGGTAAAATCCTCGCCGACCTGTACAAAGATCCCAAGTCATTTCTGAGTACCCTGCTTGTAGGCAACAATATCGTGCTCGTCATGTACACGATTTTTTTCAGCACCCTGTTGACACCGCTGCTGGAGATGGTTCTGCCCGTAGGGAGCTTTGCATTGTCCTTTATTACGACCCTCATCCTGACCATCGTCATCCTGATACTGGGAGAGTTTCTGCCCAAAACACTATTCAGGCTTTACGCCAATGAACTTATTTTCAGACTTGCCAGGCCGCTCAGGTTTTTTTCCGCTTTGCTGCTGGTACCCAGCTGGGTGCTCACAAAAACGTCAAACCTCATCATTCGCCTCCTTTTTGGCAAAATAGAATCAGATGACGAAAGTATCATCACCAAACTCGACCTCGAACATTATATCCAGTCCAATGTCCACGAAGAAAAAGACATAGATACCGAGATCCTGTCCAATGCCCTGAACCTCAATCAACTCAAGGTAAGAGACTGCATGATACCCCGTAATGAAATCGTTTTTGTTGATAAAAACGACGATTTAGCCACCGTCAGACAAACCTTTGTCAGCTCAAAACATTCCCGCCTTATCGTGTCAGACGGCGACATGGAAAATGTGGTCGGATATATACACCATCAGCAGCTTTTTAAAAACATCACTTCACTAAAGCGTAATATCAGAGACCTGGACTTTGTACCAGATGTCATGAATGTGCAGGACCTGCTCTACAAGTTTATCAAGGACGGATCCAACATAGCCTGTGTGGTGGACGAATATGGCGGAACAGCAGGCATTATCACCCTCGAGGACATCCTGGAGGAAATCTTTGGCGAAATAGCCGACGAACATGATGAAGTGGAGTTTGTAGAAAAAGAAATATCCGAAAACGAATTTATTTTTTCAGGAAGACTGGAACTGGCTTATCTCAATGCTAAATACAAACAGCTGGAATTGCCTGAAGAAGATTACGTCACCCTTTCAGGTTACATCGTCATGACCCACGGCAGCATACCGGAAGCCGGCGAAGAAATCGTACTTGACAACTACAGATTTATCATCCTTTCTAAAGCCGACACCAAAATCGAAGAAGTAAGGGTAGTAAAACTCACACAACACTCCGATAAAAACCTGGAGTAAACTATACACCTGCTGCGAAAAGTTAGACACCTGCGAAACACTTAAAGTGTGGCTTATCGCAATATAAGGAAAAAGAGAACATTCTCCTTTGGAATTAATAAACAAAATAACCGTATCTTTGTATTTAGATTAAATATAATTAAGCAAAGATTATGGCCGAGAGCAGATTGATTTACCTTGACAACAATGCTACGACACCTACCGACCCGAGGGTTGTAGAGGCGATGTTGCCTTATTTTTATGAGATTCCGGGCAATGCAGCCAGCAGAAACCATCCATATGGGTGGAAAGCCGAAGAAGCTGTGGAGTATGCAAGAGAGCAGATAGCAGACCTTATTGGTGCCGATCCCAAGGAAATCATCTTTACCTCAGGAGCCACAGAATCAGACAACCTCGCCCTCAAAGGCGTTTTTGAAATGTATGCCTCTAAGGGCAACCACATCATCACAGTAAAGACCGAGCACAAGGCAATACTCGACAGCTGCGGCCACATAGAAAAAATGGGCGGACAGGTTACCTATCTCAATGTCAAAGACGACGGACTGATAGACCTGGTCGAGCTGGAAGCTGCCATTACCGACAAAACAATACTCATTTCTGTCATGTGGGCCAACAACGAGACCGGTGTCATACAACCCATGAAAGAAATAGGGGACATCTGCAGGAAGCATGGAGTGCTCTTTATGAGCGATGCTACGCAGGCCGTAGGTAAGATACCCGTCCATCCCAAAGAAGTAGGAGTACACCTGATGGCCTTTACAGCCCACAAAATGTATGGTCCCAAAGGAGTGGGAGCTCTTTTTGTAAACCGCAAAAACCCGAGGGTAAAAGTAACTGCTCAGATGGATGGCGGAGGCCACGAAAGAGGCATGAGGTCAGGAACACTAAATGTTCCGGGTATAGTAGGTTTTGGCAAGGCTGCAGCACTGGCTAAACAGGAAATGGAGTCAGAAATCAAGCGACTTTCTGCCCTCAGGGACAAGCTCGAAAAGGCTTTTTCGGACAATGTAGAAGAAGTGTATGTCAATGGCAACAAGGACCACAGAATGCCTCATGTCACCAATATTTCATTTAAACACGTAGAAGGCGAGGGCCTCATGATGACCTTCAACCAAAACATAGCTGTTTCTTCAGGTTCCGCGTGTACATCAGCATCTTTGGAACCTTCCTACGTACTTGTGGCGTTAGGGTTGGGTGACGACCTGGCACACTCTTCGATACGATTCAGCCTGGGCAGGTTTACCACCGAAGAAGATGTGGATTTTGCCATCCAGGCCGTAACCAAAGGTGTAAATCACATGAGGGACCTGAGTCCTATATGGGAGATGTACAAGGAAGGTATAGACCTCAACTCTGTAGAGTGGGCTGAACATTGAGACAGTAATTAATTAAAAATAAAGTTTAAAATCAGAACATATGGCATATTCAGAAAAATTGCTCGACCACTTCAAAAACCCAAAAAACGTGGGCACACTGGATAAAAGCAAAAAAAATGTGGGTACAGGTCTCGTCGGAGCTCCCGAATGCGGAGATGTGATGAGACTTCAAATCGAGGTAGATGAAAATACAGATACCATCATCGATGCCAAGTTTAAGACCTTTGGCTGCGGCTCAGCAATCGCTTCGTCGTCACTGGCTACAGAATGGCTCAAGGGCAAAACCATAGATGAGGCCATGGCCATCGACAACATGGCGATCGTCGAGGAACTGGCTCTGCCACCGGTCAAAATACACTGCTCCGTACTGGCCGAAGACGCCATCAAAAGTGCTGTGGCAGATTACAAAAAGAAAAACGAAAAGGTACCCTCCTGATATGGGGGGACCTTTGTTTAAAATTTATTGACAAACTATGTTATTTGTTGCAGACAGTGCCAGGGACAGGATACGGGAGATTATGGAAAACCAGCATCTTTCAGGGGACTATTTTGTCCGCGTCAGTGTCACCAGTGGAGGTTGCTCAGGTCTCAGCTATCAGTTGGATTTTGACAATGAAAACAAACCCAACGACCAGGTTTTTGATGACAACGGAGTCAAAGTGGTGACAGACCTGAAAAGTTTTCTGTACCTCTGCAATACCACACTCGAGTTTTCAGGAGGCCTCAATGGCAAAGGATTTTATTTTAACAATCCCAATGCCTCCCGTACCTGTGGATGCGGTGAGAGTTTTGCAGTGTAACAACACCCGGAAATTTCTGTAAAAAGATTTGGGATGGATCCCAATTTTCCCTTTTCTATCCTATCAGTTTTTGTAGAAAGTCGCAACATACACCGACTGATCCTCGAGCACAAGTTTTACAGAATATAACCCTGACACCAGTCCCGAAACATCGATTCTGCCTTCTGTATTGTTTACCTCTGATACCAGCATATGCTTGTTCATCTGGTCAAATATGCCGGCCTTGATGATGCGTCTCTCTGACACAAAATTGATAAAGTCGGAAGTCGGGTTGGGAAATACCTTAATGTTGTCGCCGACAGTCACCTTTTTGCAAACCTTGACCTTGCAGGTTTGTCCACCATCTACCGCCACTAGGCAAACCTCATAAATCCCGTCTTTCTGGAAAAAGTGAGTGACCTCCCTGCCGGTCAGATTTGCAGCGGAAAAATCACTTCCATACCAGTAATAGGTTGCTTTATCGTCATTGGAAGAAGCCCTGAAAGTCAGTTGATTGCCACTGGCAGTGTATTTAAAATCTGCTTCCAGCACACAATCCTGGATGTCCTGCCCTACCTGTATCTTTTTGCAAACGGACTGTACACATTGGCCCGCGGCTGTCGTGGATGGCCCTCCTATTACTTTGAGGCACACCTCATAAAACCCGGGAGTGCTGTAAGTGTTGGTGACTTGTTGGCCTTCGGCAGAAACTCCGTTGCCAAAACTCCAGTAATACCTGGCATCTGACCCTGCATTTGAGTTGGCTTTGAAGGTGTAATCTGAGCCGGTATGAGCAAAAGTAAATTCTGCCTTCAGGTCACATCCGTTTCCTATTTTGATTTTTTTACATATACCGTCGGTACACGGCGATGTAGAAGTACTTATGGCTGGTCCTAATACCTTCATACACACCTCATAGTAGCCATCGGCCGCATAGCCTGAGGATACTTCCCGTCCTTCGCCTGACTTGCCGTTGCCAAAGCTCCAGTAATATTTGCCGTTGTCACCGACGGTAGACGTACCTGAGAACTTAACCTGGTTGCCCGAAACG
>JAKQGD010000280.1 GCA_029573365.1 Bacteroidota bacterium
TCATTAACTTTGTCTGATATGTCACACATCACCCACAATCAAACCCCGGAACAAGCAGTCACTGCCAGGGCAGACATCAGAAAGATGAGCCTTGAAGAAATCAGGCTGTATGTGGCATCTGTCGGTGAGCCGGCATTCAGGGCCAGACAACTCTACGAATGGCTGTGGCAGAAATCAGCCCGCTCGTTTGACGAAATGACCAATTTGCCCAAAGCATTCAGACAAAAAATTGGCGAAAGCCACCAGATTCTTTCCATAGAGACGGACAAGGTCCAGAAAAGCTTAGACGGCACCATAAAGACACGGTTCAGGCTGCACGACGGCCACAGAATCGAGTCCGTCCTCATCCCTGTACCGGAAGAGGACAGATACACAGTGTGCGTCTCGACCCAGGTAGGATGCAGCCTTACCTGCAAGTTTTGTGCGACCGGCCAGATGAAAAGGGTAAGAAACCTGGATGCCGCTGAAATCTACGATCAGTATGTCGAGGTCAACAAACAATGCCTGGAGCACTTCGGTCACCCGCTGACAAACGTTGTGTATATGGGCATGGGTGAACCACTTCTGGCTTACAGCAGCACCCTCGAGAGCGTCCGCCTTCTTACAAGCCCGGAAGGACTAAATATCTCACCCCGACGGATTACAGTGAGTACTGCCGGCATTGCCAAAATGATCATACGTCTGGCTGATGACGAAGTCAAATTTAACCTGGCATTGTCCCTGCATGCAGCTGATGATACAAAGCGAAACGAAATTATGCCCATCAATGAGCAAAACAACCTGGAGGCACTGATGGCGGCTCTGCGGTATTTTTACCATAAAACGGGCAACAAAATCAGTTATGAGTACATAGCTTTCAGGGACTTTAATGATTCTCCGGAGGATGCAGCAAAGCTGGCTCTGCTGTGCAGGGATTTTCCTGTCAAAGTCAATATCATAGAATACAACAGTGTGCCGGGCACCGATTTTGGCCGTGCCGATGAAGATAAGGTCAATGCCTTTGCCCGGATTTTAAGGAGCAGAGACATCATGGTAACCGTCCGTCGCAGCAGGGGCCGAGACATAGACGCCGCTTGCGGCCAGCTGGCAAACAAGGAATAAAAACACCGCCAAAATTTAAACATCATGAACACCGTATCGATATGCCACCTTCTAAAGGATTACGAACACAATATGGTGGCTCTCTTTAATGGTCAGGATCCCGGCTTCTGGGAAAAACAACCTGCAGGCAAAT
>JAKQGD010000283.1 GCA_029573365.1 Bacteroidota bacterium
TCAGACAACAACACCCCCGACGGGACCAATGATATGTCATACAGCAATAAAACCGTAGATGCCCTTCTGGACAAGATTCTTACAACCAAGTCCGACACGGCAAGAATATCACTTTACCATCAGATACAAAAAGAATTGGCATCTGACCAACCGGTAATCTTCCTGTATTGCCCGGAAGAAAAGATTGTGATAAACAAGAGGTGGAATGCCAAAACCTCGGCAAAAAGACCGGGTTATATGGCTAACACCTTTAGCAAAGCTGCCGCCGGTACTGTAAAAAACAAATAAGACAAGTCTTGAGGCGATATGTGATACACAGGCTGATTCTCATGGTGCCAACACTATTGCTTGTCATCCTGACCGCCTTCGTAATCAGCAGAATCGTACCCGGTGATATAGCACAGTCTGTTCTCTCCATGCAAGGTATAAACCCGGAGAGCAGTTCATACCCCACAGAATATATGAGGGCGTACACTTCCCTTGGCCTCGACAAACCGAACTTTTATTTTTCTGTTGTGCCAGATTATTATCCTGAAAATCTCAATGCCATCATCTCTCAGGATACCCGCAGCTATATAAAAACCTTACTAAGACAAAAATACAGCTACAACGAAATTAAAAATTTCCTGGATGCAAAAGAAGCTCTTATAAAAGAGCTGGATACAGTGAAGGTAGAAAAGGTCGTGCAATTTAAGACTGCTTTAGCCAGCCATACAGGATGGGACGACCTGGAATCAACTGCCTTGCCGACGCCTGAGGACCCGGTACTCGCCCGGAACCCACAATGGAACAAGTACTCTGAGTCATGGCAAATTCTAAAAGACTCAAGGGCGGGTTTTTATATGCCAAAATTTGTATGGCACGGCACACAAAATCAGTTTCATAGCTGGGTAAAAGGTATATATTCCGGCAACCTGGGCCATTCAATAAAAGATGGAAGGGCGGTGTCCTTCAAGATTCGACAGGCATTAGGGTGGACCCTGATACTTGTGTTTTTTAACATGACGATATCAGTGCTTATTTCATTGCCAGCAGGACTGGCAGCAGGCTATTATAATGGTGGCCGGTTTGACCGCTGGTCAGGCATACTATGGCTTGCCTTGTATTCAGTACCTGTATTTTGGCTGGCCTCCCTGCTCGTAACATTTTTTACTCAGGGGTCGGGTGACGAATGGTATCGCATTTTCCCGGTACCCGGTACCTGGCATACTGAAGACAACATTTTTGGTTTTTTATTGGAAAACGGAAGTCAACTCATTCTTCCTGTTATCTGCCTTGTGGCCAATGACATAGCTCAGCTGAGCCGCCTGGTTAGGGACAATGTCATAAACCAGAAATCAAAACTTTATATCCTTATGGTCAGAGCCAAAGGCCTGGATGATTACCAGGTGATGAAAAAGCATATCCTACCCAATGCTCTTATACCACTAATAACAGCCATAGGGGGCAAGATACCCTCCAGTCTCTCGGGAGCTTTGATTGTTGAGGTCATTTTTAATATTCCCGGGATGGGCAGATTGATGTTTGACAGCATAAGAGCCACAGACTGGAATGTCGTCTTTGGCATCATCATCATCATATCGGTATTTACCATATTTTTTATGTTGCTAACGGATGTGATATATGCCTATGTAAACCCCAAAATCCAATTTAACTGACATGGCTACGGCAAAAACATGGTTATACAAAGGGTCATTGTACGTGATTGTGACCTATCTGCTTGTTGCGGCTTTGGCACCGTTTATAGCCAATGACACTCCGCTGGCATGTTATTGTGACGGAGACGTAAGCTTTCCGGTACTTTCGGATGACAAAACACACAGCCAACATTCTACATTAAATGAAAAATCGGCGTGCCTGTGGCCACTGATTACATACAGGCCGGGAAACATCGATAAAAAAAACCAGACGGGTACTGGACCGTTTTCAGCCCAGGATATTGAGTCGTTAAGGCATCGTCACTGGTTGGGAACTGACAACCTTGGCCGTGATGTTGCTTCAGGTATGGTTCATGGCACAGCTACCGCACTGAAAATAGGGATTTTATCCCTGCTCTTTGCCTTTATTTTAGGCGTTCCTGCCGGCCTTTTGTCGGGCTATTACAGAAACGATAAGCTCAGAATCAACCTTCCAGGCATGGTTGCATCCCTCTTCATATTTATGGTGGGTTGTTTCTTCCTGTTTTTCGAATGTCTGGTACACCGCAGCCAACCCCTGCTTTTTGTCGCAGGCTTTCTGGTGACAGGAAGTGTCTCGGTTTATGTTGCAGCCTTGTTTCTCAGGATTAAAAAATGGAAAACCTACCATTTTCACTTCGACACCATCCTGATGAAACTCATAGAACTTCGAAAATCTTTGCCGGGTTTATTTATCCTCTTGTCCCTGGCATGTATATTTACTGAACCTTCCGTCTGGAATGTAGTACTGATCATCGCTTTGCTGGGATGGACCGAGATTGCCAGATATACACGTGCAGAAACGATGGCTGTGAGCGAAGAAAACTACATTAAAAGTGCTGAAGTTCTGGGCCTTACGTCACCCTGGATTCTATTCCGACACATACTGCCTAACATTCTGCCCACCCTGGCTGTCATAGCCTCATTCAGTCTGGCCGGAGCCATCCTGCTGGAATCTACATTGTCATTTCTGGGCATAGGTCTTCCCGTAGAAGAGGTAACCTGGGGTAAAATGCTGGCAGAAGGCCGAAGCATGAGAAGCTGGTGGCTCGTATTTTTTCCGGGCCTGGCTATTTTTATACTGATCTTATGTCTGAGTAATATTGCCGACCACATCGGCAGGGCGAAACAGGGAAAACTTATTTCGTAAGATTCCTCATGAAGTTACTACGACTTTGAAACAGATTTCATTTTCTTCGTCTGCTTCTTGGACCATAGGCTGGATTTCCCTCTTTTAGAGGTTTCCATGTCAGGGTTGTTGTATTTTTCTTCCAATCCGCAACCCTCCTTGGCTTTACACGACTCCATATACTGTGTGGATGCCACTAACAGGCATGCCCAGAATATTATTTTCAGTTTACTCTTTGTCATCTTACAATTGAATGGTCAAATATAACGCTTTTTTGAATCATTGATTGTCAACTTATCAAATTTGAAAAATCAAATATGTAACTAAATTTTGGTTTTGACCTGAAACATAAGTAAAAAGGTAGCAGACAAACCATTTTACTAAAAAAATTATGAATTAAAAATAGCATGAATATGACAGGGTTTACCTACATTTGTGCCA
>JAKQGD010000290.1 GCA_029573365.1 Bacteroidota bacterium
ATGGTGGGTTGGCAGCAGTTATGCGGAGCATCGGATTGCCGTTCCATTCTGTATAAAACAGGGTTGGTCAAGGAATATAAGCCACGATTGTGGCCAAAAGGGGAACACACCTACAAAAATCCAATACTGGGAGAAGCCCAGAAATTATTAAAGCTGACCCAATTAATGCCGTCCCGTTTTGTGTTACAAATTCTGAAAATAGGGTCATTTCTGATATTGGCACTGCCCACAGAGGTCACGGTCGCCGCAGGCAGAAGCCTGAAAAACAGTGCGTTGCTTAAAGCCAAGGACTGTTATCCGGAAGTCCGACATGCGGTGATTGCATCTGTGTCCAATCAGTACGCAGGATATCTCACAACCAGGAAAGAATATAACGAACAATCCTATGAAGGGGCTTCCAATCTCTATGGTGTCAATACCCTCCATTATCTGGAATACCAGTTTGTACAAATGATACAGAAAATGCATTGTCATGAGACAGAGTTTAGACCTGCACAGTGGAAAATCCATCCCCTTTGGGAAAAGCAGCATTTCCCTGAGCCTGCCCATTTTATCACAGGTGAGCGTGTTATCACCGGGCAACCAGAGGTTTATTTTGATCGCATTGTTATGGAATGGGAAGATTATGACAATGGTCTTTTGCCATTGGACAAAGAATTGGTGAAAGTCCAGTTTTTCAATTCACTTTCCCAGTGGGAAGACCTCTACAGGGACGACCTTCCGGTCAGTGATCAAGGGACTCGACTGGAAATCCGATATCTGGGCAGCAGCACAAAACAGGGACTGGGTCGATGGAGAGCCACCTGGTGGACTAAAAATCAGGTTTCGCTCCATTTATTTCGTTTTTTGATACAGCCAAGAGGGAAATTTAATGCTCTTGTGTCTGATACCTTTCAATTTTCGGACATCCATACAGGTAAACAACGCATCCCATGTAAAGAATTCCTGAAACAGGTTCATATTTGATTTATTTGCAATACACGCAATTTGAAAAGGAAAGTGAGGCC
>JAKQGD010000297.1 GCA_029573365.1 Bacteroidota bacterium
TCAGAACTACTGAAAATTTACCACCTCTTTCAATAACAGGTGCAAGACAAATGTACATCTTTCTTTCTTCCATCATAACTTTATCATAAAAAAAAATTATCCATTGCTGAGTTTTCAGATGTAAAGAGATCCACCCAACACGCCAACAATCTTTCCATTAACATCTCCCCGTTTCTTAGATAATATCCCTACCTTTGTGCTTCTTTTTGAATACCGGCAAAATTATAACATCACTTTTATGGGACTTCAGTGCGGAATTGTGGGATTGCCCAATGTAGGAAAATCGACGCTTTTTAATGCCCTTACTTCGGCGAAGGCCCTGGCGGCCAATTATCCGTTTGCAACCAAGGAGCCTAACCTCGGCGTCATAGTTGTACCTGATACCAGACTAGACAAACTGGCCGAACTGGTAAAACCGCAGAAGGTCCTGCCTACCAGCGTAGAAATCCTTGACATTGCCGGACTCATCAAAGGGGCCAGCAAAGGCGAAGGCCTCGGAAACCAGTTTTTAGCAAACATACGTGAGGTGGACGCCATCATACACGTGGTCAGGTGTTTTGAAGACGACAACGTCATACATGTCGACGGGAGCGTAGACCCGGTCAGGGACAAGGAAATCATCGACCTGGAGCTTATATTTAAAGACATCGACACGATGGAAAAGAGGATCGACAAGCTCAAAAAACAAGCGAAGTCGGGTGCCAAGGACGATGCTGCAAATGTAGAGTGGGCCGAAAAACTTCTCAAACACCTAGAAAGCGAAAAGCCGGCACGCAGTTTTGAAGTGGATGATCTCTTTAAGGATCTGTACAAGGACCTGTGGCTCCTCACCGGCAAACCGATCCTCTATGTCTGCAATGTGGATGAAGCCTCTGTCAAAACCGGAAATCAGCATACAAACAGGTTTAAGGAAGCCGTAAAGTCGGAAAATGCCGAGGTGCTGCTGATTTGTGCAGGTATTGAGGCAGAAATTGCCGAACTCGAAAGCAAAGACGAAAGGATGGAGTTTATCGAAGCCATGGGCCTCGAAGAACCCGGTGTAAACCGAATCATACGAGCTGCCTACAAACTACTCAACCTTAATACTTATTTTACAGCCGGCGAAAAGGAAGTCAGAGCCTGGACCATACAAAAAGGATGGAAAGCACCACAGGCAGCAGGAGTCATACATACAGACTTCGAAAAAGGATTTATAAGGGCTGAAGTCATAAAATACAATGATTTTATAAAATTCGGATCTGAATCCGCAGTCAAGGAAGCAGGAAAAATGGGTGTAGAAGGCAAGGAATATGTGGTAGAAGACGGTGATGTGATGCATTTCAGATTTAACGTCTGACAAATAATACCCAATCAGAAAATCTCATGACCGACCACAAATATTACATATTTTATAAGCCATATGACGTGCTTAATCAGTTTACCAGGGAGCGGCCCGAACATGTAACACTGGCCGACTACCTCAAGGTAGAAAAAGACGTTTATCCCATAGGACGGCTCGACAAAGACTCAGAAGGTCTTCTGATTCTGTCCAATGACAAACAACTCAACGAAAAACTCCTGTCGCCTGTGTACAAACACTCACGGACTTATTTTGTACAGGTAGACGACGACATCACTCTCAAAGCCGTAGAGAGGGTCGCTGAAGGAGTACAGATTAAACTGGATTCAGGCCCGTACTTTACCAAGCCATGCAAGGCTAAAAAATTGGCCAAAGCCCCAATATTACCCGAAAGGGTGCCCCCTGTCAGATTCCGAAAGGAAATACCTACGTCCTGGGTACGTATCGAGCTGGGTGAAGGCAAAAACCGGCAAATAAGAAAGATGTTTGCTGCTGTGGGCTTTCCGGTGCTGAGGCTCGTCAGAGTGCAGATAGAAGACTTGAAAATCGGTGATATAAATCCAGGTCAATACAGACAACTGTCAAGGGAAGAGATCTACGGCCTGCTGCACCTTGACCCTACCCCCAAAAAACAAGTTAAAAAAACTGAGGAAGAAGAACCCAAACCTGCTAAAAAATTGTTTTCGCCAAAAGGCGTAAAAGATAAAAAATCAGGGATTAAAAAGCCTTCTGATAAAAAACCTCCTTACAGATCCGGTAAAAAGTGATCAATGGCCTTTGACGGCAGTAAACACCACTTTGCCCCTAAGACGTCTGCCAATATATGGGTTGTTGGCAGAGATTGATTTGAGGTTTTCAATACCGAAAGTACTTTCTTCTTCCGCATCAAAAACACACAGGTCAGCTGGGTTAGATTCGCCGATGACCGGCACAGGCAAGCCAAGCAGCCTTCGGGGTGCTGAGCTGAGTTTTTCGGTGAGCACATCCAGGGGAACCTTGTCAGACAGGTGGGTGATGCAGGCTGCCAGGCATGTTTCCAGGCCGATGGCTCCGGGATTGGCGTACGGAAATTCCAGGTTTTTGGATTCTTCGTCCAGAGGTACGTGGTTGCTGATGATGGCATCTATGGTTCCGTCGAGGAGGCCTTTTGCCAGAGCTGCCCTGTGTTCTTCTGACCTGATTACCGGCATCACCTTGAGATTGGTATCAAAGTCGCTCAGGTCGGCATCCGTAAACACCAGATTGTTATAGGCAACGGTGGCCGAGACCGGCAGCCCGGCAGCTTTAGCCTCTCCGATGACGCTTAGTGACTCTTTGGCAGAAACAGCATGTACAATCAGTGGAGCATTGTTGTATTCGCAGAGCAAAACATCACGGTAAACCATGGCTCTTTCTGCCATGGCCGGCACGCCTTTTAGTCCCATGGAAGTGCTCACATGTCCCTCGTGCATCTCCCCACCTCCTGAGAGATACTTGTCATCGGGATGGTGTAAGACCGGCTTTCCTGTCTGCCGGGCATAAAGCAGGGCTCTGTTGAGCAGGCCACCGTCATTTACAGGCAGTAATCCGTCACTAAACCCTACGGCCCCGGCTTCTACCATGTCGAGAAACTCTGCCAGGTCCTGGCCTGCAAGGTTTTTACTGAGGACGCCTATGGCGTAAAGAGACACCCCTGCTGCCTTTGCCGATGACATAATAAGTTGTATATCCCCCCTGGTCTGTGTCACAGGCTTATTGTTGGGGAAGATGGCAAGCCCTGTATATCCACCTGCCCTTGCTGCTGCTCCCAGCGAACGAAAGGTCTCGCGGTGCTCGTATCCAGGCTCACCGCTGTGTGTTCCTATATCAAACAAGCCGGGGCAACAGTACAGTTTTTTGCCGCTAATAACCATAGCTCCCTCGCCATTGATGGATTTTGCTATTTGTCTGATCTCCCCGTTTTCTATTAGAATATCCCTCGCTTGCAGATGATATTCTGATTCCTTCTGCAAAATGACGGCGTTTTTGATCAGCGTTTTCATAAGGGTCAGTTCTTAAAAAATCTGATAAGCAAGGTCTCCGCCGCCAGAAACAACAGGGCGGCGATGATAAACCACTTCCACAGGACCACACCTCGGTCCTTTTCGACAATGGAAGTGCCCATATCTGCCTGCAATGCGGACGTCAGCACTTTAATACTTGTATTGTCAGGATTGATGGTTTCCAGATCCTCCTCGCTGAGCATTTCCATGTCGGATTCCCGGCGGTCATAATTAAATGCAAGCCTGGCCATTTCTTCTTTGTCGAGAAGCAAGCTGTAAAACCCTGCTTTAGATATCTGGTCATTAAGTGTTAAAATCATTTTGTTGCCCTGAGGATTCTGGCTGGGTATCATTTCCTGATTGCCGTCCGTGATTTTATACACGTATTCACCACCTTTTCTCTGGTTTTTGGTTTCAATGACCGCAAGATTGGCGACAGCATAAGAGAGACCTTTGTGTGTGGTAGAGGAAATAGCCATTTTGTAGACCATAGGTACAAACACCTCTGCATTGAAGACCAGGTCGCTGGACTCGCTGTCCAAAGGTGCCACACATACAAACAACTGGCCATCACCTACCCTGTATTTACTAAGGTATGGCGAGCCGTCACGGTAAGAAAGCAGCTTTTCCTGGATGCCGGCAGGCCTTGTTTCTATCTGGTAAGAAAACGTAGAAACGGGCAATTTCAGGTTTCTGCCTGTATTTACGTATACATCGGAAAAAATAAACTCTTCGGTATTTATCGCCGCTACCTCTCTTTTTTCCTGAGATGATTTACCCAGAATATCGGCACCACCTGCCACAAAAAAGTTATTGTATGTCTCCAGGCTTATATTTCTACCCGGAAATACCAGCACTTTGCCACCGTTTCTTATATACTGAATCAGTTCATTGCTCAGGCCTGATGTTACACTTTTCAGGTCATTGAGTATAATAAGGTCAAATTCCGGAAACCGCTGATACTGAAGCTGATTGACACTCTGATTGCTGAGGCTGAAATGTTTGACTCCACGGAATAAGGCATCCATATATCGGTTAGGGCCTGATTCGTTTATAAACAGAGCCCTGATGGTGTCCGGCACTTCAAAAGCGATAAAATACTGGTCATCAAACTGTACCGGGTAGTCATTGACCAGTACGATGCCTTCCTGCCATCCCGGCTTGTCGATGGTGATATGGACCGTATCCGTGATGGACTGCCTGGCAGGGATGTCCCTGATTCCTATAGGCTTTTCCTGTCCGTCCTTTTTAAATGACAGTTTTACATCGGTGGCATCTTCGCCGCTGTTGTTTTTAATTTTTACCAGCAGCTTGTTGTCCTGAAACAGGAAAGGAACGGGCCCCTCAAACCACACACTGTCTACGGTCAGATTTTTTTGACGGGCAGTTTGGACAGGCAGTAGATTGACCTCCATGAGTGTGTCCGTGTATTTTGACAAATCAGAAATGCTCTTCTGAAAGTCTGAAATAAGATAAGAAATCCTGTTTCCTGCTGTCGTCTGCATGAGCTGCTGCTGGCGGTTGAGCACCTTGTCAAGGCTTTGGACCGACGGACTTACCACAATCTCATCTATGTAAGCAATGGCATCTTCCTTGCTGACAAACCGCTGATGTTTTCCTTCAAACTGATGTGTGAGGATCTGAAATTTATCTTCCTCGCTGTATGAATTGACGATGGTACGGGCACGTTCCTTTGCATAATCGAGCAGGGGTACATCCTGCCGTGTTGCCGTCATGGAGTACGAATTGTCGACAAAGACAGAAACATGATTCAGCCCTGATTTTACAGTATTTCCTTTGGGAATGAAAGGCTGGGCAAATGCCAAAACCAGGGAAGCTACAGCCAAAAGGCGGCTCAGGAGAATGAGCAAATTTTTCAGCTTATTGCGGTTAGAAGTTTCTTCCTTGATCTCCCGCAGATATTTAACGTTGGTAAAATATACTTTCTTAAACCTTCGGAAGTAAAAAAGATGGATGATTACAGGGATCGCAAGTGCCAGTAATGCCCACAAAAAAGCCGGATAGAGAAATTGCATGAATTTTCAGGTTGCCATTCGTCGGACAAAAATATAATGTATCTCTCTAATATGTGGGCAATCTCACCACATTTTTGAGGAAATTAACTAAAACAGTTCCTGTTTGTCCAAAATATACAGGAGTGCCGGATTACTTTTCGAGCAGGGATTTGAGATTTTCAAGACTTTGAGCGAGGCTCTTACCCAGCATACGCTTAAATATCCATGAAAACAAGCTCATCGGAAATTTGGTGGGTCCGCGGAAATCCCAGGTAACTTTTGTTTTTCCTTCGCCGACAGGCTCAAGAATAAAACTCGAGCTAGCGACATTTTTCATCGGTCTATCAAACTTCAAAACATAATCGATACGTTGCTCCTTGACCATTTTTAAAATTTCCTGGCTACCCGCACCCACATTTTTATCCTGGCTGTCCCAGGAATAGATAAATCCCACGGTGCCGTCGGTGCCTTCAGAGGTGGTCTTCTTATTGGGATCGGCCATGTTCCATACACTGAAATTTTCCTGGTTTCTAGTGTATTGAAGGTATTCATAGACCTTGTTAACTGGTCTTTCGACCAATACAGATTTTTCAACGATCATTTCTTTTGCCATACCGGGTCGAATTTACTTTTAGATTGCAAATGTACTCAAAACCCCTCAGATGTGATAAAGGTGCCATATCTGGGTAGTAAAAAAACAAATGATTAGCCCCATCACGATGGGTAGAAATGTAGCCAGCATTGTCCATTTCATGCTGCCTGTTTCTTTGTAAATCGTATATATCGTCGTACTGCACGGATTGTGGAGCAGGCTAAAAAGCATCAGGTTTACTCCCGTAAGCAACGTCCAGCCGCCCTGCCGCAGGATGCCTGCCGTATCTTCTAGAGAGTCGAGCTCAAACATAACCCCAGTCCCAGCTCCTGCTCTGACGATATTGGCACTAAGCACTGTCAGCATAAGGATGGTAGGTATGACTATTTCGTTGGCAGGAATCGCAATGATGTAAGCCAGGAGGATGACGCCGTTGAGTCCAAAAAACAAGGCAAACGGATTGGCCCAATGGATAAAATGTTCGGCTATGCTTTGATCTCCGACATGTATATTGGCGACAAGCCAGATAACCACACCTGCTGGCATGGCAAACACCATAGCCCTCCAAAGTACAAATATCGTCCTGTCGATCAGTGAGGTATACAGGGTCTGCATGAGGCGTGGAGGCCTGTAAGGGGGCAGCTCGAGGCTGAATGCAGATGCTTCGCCTTTGAGAACTGTTTTGCTTAATCCCCAGGAAACCACCAGGCTGAAAACGATGCCTGTCACTGCAATGGTGACCACAGCACCTGCAGATACCAGACCAGCCCATGCTGCCGGCACCATACTGCCTATAAAAATCGTGGCTATAAGTATCTGTGTTGGCCAACGCCCGTTGCACAGCGAAAAATTATTGGTAATAATCGCTATAAGCCTTTCTCTGGGACTGTCTATCACCCTTGCAGCGACGACGCCGGCGGCATTACATCCGAAACCCATGCTCATAGTCAGTGCCTGCTTGCCGTGGGCACCAGCCCGGCGGAAAAGGCTGTCCATGTTAAAAGCCACCCTGGGCAGGTAACCCAGATCTTCCAGCAAGGTAAACATGGGAAAAAATATGGCCATAGGCGGCAGCATGACTGCCACGACCCATGCCAGGGCCAGATATGCCCCGTCAAAAAGTACCCCCGTAAGCCACGACGGCATATGAAGCCAGTCACCCAGACTGTGCAGCACGGGCAAAAACTTGTCTATGAGCAGATTTGCCAACAAACCTGAAGGATAATTCGCCCCGGCCACAGTCAACCAGAAGACCAGGGCCAGCAGCAGAAACATGATGGGAAAACCCAGCCACCGGCTGGTAACTATCTTATCTATCGCTATGTCCGTGCTATAGGCTTCCCTGCCGCCCTCAACGACCACTGTTTTACGAGCTATACGTGAGGCGTCCTCGTAAATGGATTCTATCACCGTATCGTGAAAATTGACGCCCAGTTCCCAGCGGGCACGGTTGGCTGACGATATAATCTCCTCGCGGGACTGCTGATCTGAAAATGATTCCATGTGGGTGATGTATTAAACGGGTTGGGTGACTTCACGGTCGGGGCTTAGGCTTCCCAGGTGCCCTGACCTTATTGCTTCGATGATGGAACTGTCTCCTTCCAGCAGCCTCATGGCTACCCAGGTAGCATTAGGCAGACCCGGAAAATGGGCCATCAACTGACCGGAAATTTCTGAGATTGCGTGGTTTAACCCTGCTGATTTGCTTTTTATCTTGTGAGGGCGGCATACATATTTGCCTGAGGCGACTTCCTCTATGGCCAAAAGAAGTTCATCCATACCTTCCCTGCTCCTGGCAGAAGCGGGGATGACGGGTATTCCCAGTTCCCTGGAAAGGGCCCTAATGTCTATTTTTATATTGTTGCGGCGGGCTTCGTCCATGAGATTGAGGCAAAGCACGGCCCTGTCAGTTATCTCAAGAATCTGTAGGGCCAGATTCAGGTTTCTCTCCAGTCTGGTGGCATCGGTTACAATGACAGTTACATCTGGCTGGCCAAAAAGAATGAAGTTTCTGGCTACCTCTTCGTCGGTACTGGTCGAAAGCAGGGAGTACGTACCCGGAAGGTCGACCACCTTGTATTTTTTGTCATTAAAAATATAACCACCCTCCGCTCTGCTGACGGTCTTGCCCGGCCAGTTGCCCGTATGCTGTTTGAGGCCTGTAAAATTGTTAAATACCGTGCTTTTGCCGGTATTGGGATTTCCAGCCAGGGCAATGATAAAATCTACATTTTCCGGATTGATGCCCAGTCTTACGAGGTTAGCCTTGTTGTGGACCGGACAGTTTTCACAATCATGCTTGATATTCTGGCTCATAGGTTCTAATGTTTTTAATGTAAATATGTTCTGCCTGGCTTTTACGTATACCTATCGTGGTACCCATAATCCGGTAGCCGACAGGGTCGCCGGACGCACTGCGGATGACGGCTCTGACTTCTGTGCCCGGTACGATACCGAGGTCCATAAGTCTGCGTCTCTGCTGGCCCCGCAGATGGGGTGATATCCCGGCTACCTCAGCCGATTGACCCACCTGCAGGAGGGCCAGGTTATTGTGTTTTTCTCTTACGGGTTCGTTTTCGCTAAAAACATTTACGGTCACCTGAGATGCAAAAAAGGGCGTGAGGATGACCTCGTCACCACCGGCTACAATGGTGATTTTTTGCGGCGTGACATCAGTCACGTAGACCTGCATGCCGGCATACAACCCAAAGACTACCAGCTGGTCATAGATGGCCCTAGGCTCGTCCTCGAGATGGGTGATAAGGCCCATGTCCCCTTCCTTTAGCGAACTGAGGAGTACGCCTTTATTATCTGGCAGCTCGCCGAGAACCGTAGGTATCGGATCACCGTGTGGGTCAAAAACTGGATGCCCCATCCTGGCGGCGAGTTCCTCGACCGAGTCTTCTGTCATCATGTGTTCTACCCTGTCGGCTTCTGTGTGCCAGTGGGTGGAAGCAACACCCGTCTCTTCGGCGAGGTATTTTTCCCAGATGCGGTGCACACGTATGACACGCAGAGCGTAAGACCTGCCTGTGTCTGTGAGCGAAAGATCGTGGTTTGACGAGGTAGCCAGTCCCATGCTGATCAGCGACTGCACAGTATCACTGGCCTTGTCTCCTGATATGTGGAGGTTGCCTGCCAGACTGTTGATGTCGCACGGTTGGTTACGGTACTCGCAGTCGAAAAGGTACTTGAGGGCGTCTTCCAGCATCGCCTTTTTACGGTTTGTAGAGAAGGAACCCATAAGTGCCAGCCCTCCCCTGCCCGGCCAGAAAAACCAGATGAGCAACAGCACAAATAGCAGTCCCAAAAGGATGTTTATGGCTGGTGCCGAAAGCATAGGAATAAACAATAGTTTCATGGCTCGCGGTTTGGAGTTTGTTCAGAATCAGATTGCTGCACCTCAATCAAGGACGAAAGGTCATCATGTAGCAACAGCCTGGTGTCGTTAAGGGTCACCTCAGTCATCCTGGTGTTTGGATATCGGGCAGTCACTTTCAGGATTGCATTGAGCCGTAGGTGATTAGACTGACAAAACTCAAAGTACTCGGGGTCTGATCCCAGAAGGCGGCTCACAGTGTATATGCTCCCGGGGTCAGCAGCTGAAAGCGGAATTATGTCATGGCCGGACTCGTACATATGTCCGCTGGCATTGGGTATCGGGTCACCATGCGGATCTGTGGTAGGGTGTCCCAGGAAGTTGCTCAGTCTCTCTGTTAGGAAATCGGAAGTCAGGTGCTCCAATAGCTCC
>JAKQGD010000322.1 GCA_029573365.1 Bacteroidota bacterium
ATATCAGCGTACGACCGGCCCCGGATGTCAAGCTTTTCAGCAGCAAAATGGGCATACATGAGTGGAGTTATGACAATGAAGTGGTGACAGACCTCAGATATATCGTACCGCAGGCCGACAAAAAGGAAACACTTGCCAACAGAAAGAAAGAAGTGGAGTTGGGATTTGACTCAAAGACAGCCTTCAGGGAAGCACAGAGATGCCTTAACTGTGATGTTCAGACGGTTTTTACCGAAAGCAAATGTATAGAGTGTGATGCCTGCATGGATATTTGTCCTACCAACTGTATCACCTTTACGGCCAATGAGGACGATGAAGAAAAACTCAGAATGAAACTCATGGTACCCGCCCTAAACAAAGAGCAGGACCTGCTGGTCTCAGATGTGCTGAAAACGGGAAGGGTCATGGTCAAAGACGAGGATGTATGCCTGCATTGCGGACTATGTGCGGAGAGATGCCCCACAGCCGCATGGGATATGAAACAATTTTTATATAATACTGCCAAGGCAGGTCATATGTGTTATGCATGAGCAAGATAAATGATTTTGTTGTCAGGTTTGCCAATGTAAACGGAACGGGTTCAGCCAGTGCAAATTCGCTGTTTGCAAAAGCCATATTTAGGATGGGAGTGCCGGTGTCTGCCAAGAACATCTTTCCTTCCAATATACAGGGATTGCCTACATGGTATGAGGTGAGGGTTTCCGAAAAAGGATACCTGGGCCGCAAAGAAGGCATCGACCTGATGGTAAGTGTCAATCCACAGAGTTTTAAAAAAGACATTGCCAGCGTGGTTTCGGGAGGTTACTTTCTGTACGACAGCACTAAAAAACTGCATGATGATTTCCTGAGGGAGGACATCCATTTTATAGGAGTGCCGCTGATGGAAATATGTGACAGGGAGTTTTCGGATCCCAGACAAAAGCAGCTTTTTAAAAACATTGTATATGTAGGTGCTCTGGCAAGGCTGCTCGATATCGACACCACCGTGATTGAAGAACTCTTTGCTGACCAGTTTAAAGGCAAGGAAAAACTTATAGTTCCCAATGTAAAAGCCATGAACCTCGGTTCGGATTATATTAGGGATCATTTTGAATATCCACTACCTTTTAGGGTAGAAAGAAGAGACCTCGTCGGTGACTCCATCGTCGTAGACGGCAACTCAGCTGCTGCTCTTGGTGCCATATATGCAGGTGCTACTGTGGTATCGTGGTATCCTATTACACCATCTACATCTTTGGTAAGTGCCTTTGAGGATTATGCCCGCTCTCTGCGGATTGATCCTGTCACAGGCAAAAACAACTATTCCATCGTACAGGCAGAAGACGAACTCGCCGCCATAGGCATGGCCATAGGTGCCAACTGGAACGGAGCCAGATCTTTTACGGCTACGAGCGGACCGGGACTGTCCCTGATGAATGAATTTCTCGGATTGGCATACTATTCTGAAATACCCGTGGTACTTGTTGATGTTCAGAGGGCCGGGCCATCTACCGGCATGCCTACAAGAACACAGCAATCTGACATCCTGCTTGCTGCCTATGCTTCGCACGGGGACACCAAACACATCCTGTTGTTTCCCAGTACACCCAAGGAATGTTTTGACATGATGGCGGATGCCTTTGACTATACTGAGCAACTGCAGACCCCTGTCATAGTAATGATGGACCTGGACCTAGGTATGAATGACCATATGACAGAGCCGTTTAAATGGGACGAAAACAGAAAATACAAGAGGGGCAAAGTCCTCACAGAACATGACCTGGAAACCCTGCCTTCCTGGGGAAGATACCGCGATGTAGACGGTGACGGCATACCTTACAGAACTCTGCCGGCCACCCACCCCACCAAGGGATCCTACTTTACCAGGGGCAGCTCCCATGACGAAAATGCCGCTTACTCTGAAGACTCGCCTACTTATGTACGCATCATGGACAGGCTGGTAAAAAAGATGCAGACAGCTGCTAAGATGATTCCCGGCCCGCATTTTTATCAAAAAGAAAACACGTCTGACACTGGAATAATATTTTTTGGTACCTCAGCATATTCAAGTGAGGAATCACTCGATATTCTCAGAGAAGACGGTCAGAAAATTGACGCCATGAGGATCAAGGCTTTTCCATTCAGCGACGAAGTAAAAGAATTTATCCACAACCATGACCGCCTTTTTGTGGTGGAACAAAACCGTGATGCCCAGATGCGTACCCTGCTCATCAACGAACTAGAAATCAACCCGGCCAAACTCATCAGGGTGCTCAACTATGATGGCACGCCTATCACGGCTGAGATGATCCTCAGACAAATCAAACAACTAACATTTCAACCGACAAATTAAATAATACAGACATGTCCTATATAAAACCCAAGTTTGCACATCCCAGGCTTCCAAAAAATGATCTTGGATACACGAGGAGAGATTACGAAGGCTCGCTTTCGACACTTTGTGCCGGATGCGGACACGATTCCATCAGTGCCGCCATTGTCGATGCCTGTTACGAACTTAATATCCAGCCTCACAGGGTAGCTAAGATGTCAGGCATAGGCT
>JAKQGD010000655.1 GCA_029573365.1 Bacteroidota bacterium
ACGACTCACGGTAGGCTTCAAGGGCGCCCTCGTAATTCTCCTGCATGGTACGGTTGCGGCCAAGCAGTGAGCTGATATTAAAATTCCATTCAGAGAACACGTGCCTTGATTTTTCCAGCAGTCCCGTTGCCTTGTCGAACTGTCCCCGATCGCTGTAGACAAGCGCTTCAACAAAATACCGGTCGGCAAGCACTACTCTGCTGATATATTTCCCCGAACAATACATAAATACAATCATCAGCACGCACAATCCTGACCGTATAAGTCGATGCAGTGTCTGGTTTGTTATTGCTATATCACAGGGGGTGACAATGAATGCTTTGAGTCGCTGCACAAAAGTGCCTTCCGGCTGTACAATCGAAACCGATTGTTTTTTGTGTAAAAAACTGATGACAGCAAAGCCCATGAAAAGATACACGGGCGGCAGGGCCCGCTCAAAAGGAAAATTGGTGGTGGCAACAATGCAAAAGGCGAGAACGCTCAGCCCTGTGCACAGGGCTATCAGGCGTGTCCTGTCATCTCCCTGTTTGAATAGTTTACGAAACATGCAGCCGAATAAAAAAAACATCGCCGCATACGGTAAAAAACCTAAAACTCCAAGCTCGGCAAGCATTTGCAGATGGTCATTGTGTACTCTGGTAAGCTGGTTTGTCTCAGAAAAACTCCAGTCTTTTTTGAGGAAGGCTAAGAAAGGCGGCAAATCTATTTTCTTATCCTTTACAATATGGTGGTAGAGAGGATATATCAGCTTAAAGTTTCCAAGACCGACACCCATTAAAGGATGATCATAAATCATAAACGCCGTGTTGGTCCACCAGATGCTTCTGAGTTTTACTGTCCCAATGTCCAGGTTTTTTATTTTTGCAATTGGAACAATACTAATAGCAGTTAAAAGAAAGCTGAGTGCGAGGATATAACGGAGTTTACGAAATCTTCCCCTTTGCCAGAAAAATTTATACCATACCAAGATGACTGCTACTGCTATAGCCGCAAGCCATGCGCCCCGTGTTTTGCTAAAATACAGCAAAAAAACATTACAGAGAATACTTATTTCGTTTGCCCGCTTCATCCATGTTTTTTTTGACAAACAGCGTGAAGCAATACTCAGGGGTAGGGTTATCGCAAGAAACAGTGCAACCATATTGCTGTTTGAAAACGTGCTTGAGGGTCTGGTCATTTGCGGGATTTGTTCAAGCCATCGGATCGGGTTAATCAACGAAGTATCCACCATCCACTGCATAATGCCGATAACTCCGACCGGAATGACGCTCAACGCGGCCACAAAAAACAGCTCTTCAATCATTATCTCATCCCCGAGGCTGTTTAGCAGCAGGAAATAAAAGATAGTCGCAGCAGCCCAGTGCAGCAGGTACAGGGTTGCCTGCCAGGGATTGGGAGCCTGCAGCAGTGATGCCCAGCACATCAG
>JAKQGD010000332.1 GCA_029573365.1 Bacteroidota bacterium
ATATATGCTCATTGAGCAGAACTTTCTGGTCAATGCTGTATCCTGCATTGTCCAAGTGACTGTGTCTTGCGCCTATCATATATCCTAAATGGGAACCCGGTCCGGTATGATATCCCGGCATCTCATTGCCGGCAAAGGACAACGCATATTCCATCCCTCCATAAAGGGATGCCGCATTCATGACGCCTTTGCCAAGTGCCTTATAAAACTCATTGACGGGTTCCACCATATTATCTATCATAAGGATATAGGTGTCATAATTATTCCAGTCAGGGGTAAGGCCTGAGGTTTCTTTTTCGGAAATTAACTGCTTTGAAAATGCCTCGGTAATCCATGCTAAAATGACACCTGTGCTCATGGCATCCAGGCCAACAGCTTCAATCTTATCAATCAGTTTCAGGATACCCACAGAATTGCTTCCACCCAGCAGAGAACCCAATGCATAAATCAACTCATAATCATAACAGATGGTCGATTTTTTATAAAAATAGGGGTCATTTTCATAAGGCTCCTTGAGTTCCGCTAAATGAATGCAACCAACAGGACAATGCGCGCAGGCCAATCGTTTGGCTAAAAAGTTGTCCGCAAAGGCTTCCCCTGAGATGTCCTCTGCGTATTCAAATCTGGCTGACTGTAAATTTCTTGTGGGCAGTCCATTTAATCTGTTTAAGGGGATGACATTTTCCGGTGTGCCCAATTCATGATATTTTTTCATGGTTTTGGACTTTACAGCCAGGTCATAGATTTCATCATAAAGGGATTTGTAGGACTTTTTATCTTCCACCTCAAAGGAACGATGACCGCTCACAACCACAGCCTTCAGTAATTTGCTTCCAAACACAGCGCCAAGACCCAAACGGCCAAAGTGTCTGTAACTTTCTGTGGTCACACAGGCATACGAAATCAGGTTCTCGCCTGCTCTTCCAATGCGCATGATGGTTCTCATTCCCGGAAGAGTCTCATTCTCTCGCAGGATTTTACCCACAGTGCCCTGACTGCCCATTCCCCAGATGGTGGTGGCATTCTTAAACACGACTTTGCCTTCGGAAATGGAAAGATATATCGGGATGTCACTTTTCCCTTTGATGACAATGGCTCCGTATCCTGCCAGCCGAATGGAAACAGCGCTTCGGCCACCACAATGGCTTTCCCCGAGATTTCCGGTATGCGGGGACTTAAACATAGCCACCGTTTTAGACGCTAATGGAAACAGCGATGTTAAGGCTCCTGCCGCAAAAATGATCGGGTTGTCTGGGCCTAAGGGGTCATAATCTTCAGGACATTCCTCTGATAAAAGCTGTATGGCTACACCTGTCCCGCCGATGTATTTCTGGAACAAATCCGGTCGTTCTTTGATGTGAAAGGAGCGTTTTGATACATCCACATACAGCACTCTAAATAGTGTATCATTGAGGAGCATAGGCTTTTTTCTCCTTTTGCAGTTCAATCACCTTATAAGGACAGTATTGCACGCAATAACCGCATTGTGTGCAAAAGACAGGTTTGTTTTCTGCCTCATTCCAAAACACGGCGCCCAATAAGCAGGCGTTTTGACAATTACCGCATCCTATGCATTTTTCTTTGTCCAGCTTCACTCCGCCCCGTTTTTTCACGGTTAAGGCCTCTACGGGACAAACCTTGGCGCAAGGGGGGTCTGCACATGC
>JAKQGD010000340.1 GCA_029573365.1 Bacteroidota bacterium
TATCCCTTTATTTAACATGTATGACAACGAAAACAAGATATTTACACGTCCACGGTTGCTGCCTCCAGCCAAGTTTTCAGGCGTAACCTTCACAAGGGCCATTGTTGCCGAAGGGTCTATCGTTCAGGCCAAGTTGGTAGAAAACAGTATACTCGGCATAAGGTCCAGAATCTCATACGGCACCATAATCAAAAATGCTTATATCATGGGCAACGATTATTATGAATCGCTGGAAGAAATGACCACACCCGGCAAAATACCCATGGGCATAGGCAGTGATTGCTACATAGAAAATGCCATCATTGACAAGCATGTACGCATAGGGGACAATGTAATCATTAGAGGGCATGACAATCTGCCTGATGAGGAGCACGAGCATTATGTTATTAAAAAAGGAATCGTAGTTGTCAATAAAAATGCGGTCATCCCGGCAGGCACCATCATCGGATTCAGGTAGGAAGTCACCCATAGGGATTTAAAGTCTCAGATATTACAACACCACCCTTAACAGGATGTCAGGGTGTCTTGTATACCTTAATATCCTTTAGCACCGGACTGGCTAAGCTGCCGGTTATTTCTATTCTGATTTTATCGGCTGTGACCTCCGGAAAATGCAGGATACGTTTTCGTCCCATGGTGGCGGAATTGGCTACTTGCTTCCATTCTCCTTTAGCAAAAGCCAGTACACGAAAATGTTTTACCTTCTGACCCAGGGCTATATTTTCGGAAACATAAATGCAATTGAAATTTGTTTTCTTACCCAGGTCTGCTTCATAGGTTGTTTCATTTACCCTGCTCAGGTTTGAAGTGGCGAAGAGCGGCCTTCGGTAATATTGGTCTCTCAGTTTTTTAAAATCCATCAACGCCCTGATGTCATTTTTATGTACAAGGCCTTCGGGAGTCACCGGGATATTGAGTAAAAGATTTGCCCCACGGCCCACAGATTTTTGCCAGATGATGAGTAGTTGATGTGGTGTTTTGACGGCATCGTCCTGAGAAGCATGGTAAAACCATCCCGGACGAATAGAAACATCACATTCTGCAGGCAACCAGTTTTTGCCTTTTTCATCTCCTTTGTTGAGTCGTGAGGGATTGTCGTAAGCCGGAAACAACTCATCACGGTGCATTGTATACCAGCAGGTGTCACCTGCTATGCCGTTTTCATTGCCCACCCATCGTATATCGGGACCTGCATCACTAAAAATCAAGGCTTGTGGCTGGTGTTTTTTAACCAGGGCATTAAATCGAGGAAAATCATATTCTTGTTTTTTGCCGTTGGGGCCTTCACCATTGGCACCGTCAAACCAAACTTCAAACAAGGGTCCGTAACCTGTTAACACTTCTGTCAGCATATCGGCAAATACATCATTATACTCCGGTGTGCCGTAAGTGGGGTGGTTTCTGTCCCACGGTGACATATAAACCCCCATTTTTAAACCATATTCTCTGCAGGCATCTGACAATTCCCTGAGTACATCACCTCTGCCGTTTTTCCAGCCCGCTTCCCTGATGGTATGTTTGGAATATTTGCTGGGGTACAAACAAAATCCGTCATGGTGTTTTGCTGTGATGATAATGCCTTTCATACCTGCTTTTTTAAATGTGCGGGCCCATTGACGGCAGTCGAGCTTGGTAGGTTTAAAAATTTCTGCCTTTTCGCGGCCATCCCCCCATTCTTTGTCGGTAAAGGAGTTGGGCCCAAAATGAACAAAGGCATAATATTCCAGCTCATGCCAGGCCAGGTGGTCAAAGCCTGGAACGGGTCCATAGGTTTCCTGACCTTTTAGCTGCACAATTCCGGACAATGTCAGGAAGAATAGAAGCATAAATAAAGAAGGGCTGCTATACGCAGATTTGACTATTATTGTTTTTAGCACCATACTATTCATGGGTTTATGCCTGCTTATTGCGGGCCTTAATGCAACAAATGTAGTCACAATCTGAAATTTTCCGAAAAACAACATCTACTTTAATCACTCAAAATGCTGATTTTTATCATCTGACCATGTGAAAAATGTCCATATTTTTATCATCGAAACAGAGATTGTATGAATACCGAGACCCCTATCAAAAAGATAAAAACAACTAAGATAGTTTATGTCGCTCCGACAGATACTATGCTTAAGGTGGAAGAGATATTTGAAGCCGTGCCTATTCACCACATCCTCGTTGTAGAAAACGAAAATCTGCGTGGTGTGATCAGCAAGTCGGACCTCTTAAGGGTTTACAAAGAAAATGCCAAGGAAGGAAAGGTCCCTGACAGACTGGGACTAAAAGCCGAGGACATTATGACATCAGATCCCATCACTCTGGATACTGAAGACTCCATAGGCCTGGCTGCCGACATTTTTCTGGTCAACAAAATCCATTCTATCCCTGTGCTCAATGGAGACCAGCTTTCGGGTATTATCACCAATCACGACATCATCAAATATTGTTTCAGGTAGTCTTACTGCCTGATCATTATGTGCATAGGACCTTGTGGCTGCTGCTGCGAACCTCCCAGTGAATTGAGCGTATAAGTCAGATTGAGCATAAAATAACGACCTATCGAGTTGGATACTGAGTTGGATATGTAATTTTCTGAAGCCGTCCTGCTGACACCCTGGTTTTGATTTAGAATGTCAAAAACCCTCAGTTTTACGTTCAACTTATTTTTATAAAATCCTTTGGACACCGAGGCTTGCCACAAAGCTATTTTTGTGGATGTGTCAAAAGAACCCTGACCATAAATATTGTATTCCATCCTTGTGTCTATGGTCCAGTCCTTGCCCGGATATACTGCCAGAAAACCTTCGTAGGTCTGGTTTAGAAAGTTGGTATTCTGGCTTTCGTTGTCCTTGTAAATATTGGAATTGTAACTAAACCTTCCCGTGGCAGAAATGTCAAAACGGCTCTTAAATTTGTTTTCGAGGGTGAGGTTGAGGCCGTGTGACCACCTGTCGATGACAAAAGGTGCCTGGTTTATAAAGTTGATGCCGTTGGTCAGTGAGGAGTTGAGTCCTATGCGGTATTTGGCCTTGAGTTGGTTGATGGGGCTCGAATAGTTGAGACTACCGTTGAGCGTTTTTTCACTTTCGGTGTTCAGGGGAGTTTGTGTTCTGATAAAGGTGATCGGGTCTACATACGATGATGTGGTGATTCTGTTTTTGGTATAGCCGAGTCTAACATTGGCGAAAAGCCCCCTAAAGTTAAACTGATCAAAAAAGTTGTATGATATCCTCAAATTGTGCCTGTATTCCGGTACGAGATTCGGGTTGCCCTTGTATACATTTAGTGGGTCCGAATTGTCCACCACAGGTTGCAACTGGTCTATTGACGGTTCTCTGACAGAAGTGGAGTAGTTAAATCTCATGTGTATTTTGTCGAGTTCTGCATTGGCTTTGGGCAGGAAATAATTAAATGGCTTCATCACCGGATCGCCTACGCTGGGCTTGCCATCGAGCATGCTGTTCTGGTAATCCACGCCTGCACTGGCTGTAAAGTTTTCCTTGTTGATCCTGAGAGAGGTGCCGAGGATATTGTACACAAAAGTGTTGTCAAAGGTCCGGCTCAGCAATTCGTTAAACACACGGTAATCCTGAATGTCCGGATTTACATCAAAAAAGTCCTTGATTAGGTTGGTATTGTTGTTTCTTCTTGTGGCTGTCGCCGAAAGGTACAGTCCGCTGGCTATCGGCTCCGTGTAATTTAGTGAGACGTTGTAAAATCTGTTGTCTGACTGTTGTTCCTGATCCTGGAATACCGACCTGTCGGTCAGCAACTGAAGGTTATTGCCAAAAACACTTGAAAGAATATTGTTTTTGGTGTTTGCATCTGTCCTGCCGAAGCCTCCGTCGAAGGAGATGGTCCGGCCCTTTTTGGCAAACTTACGTCTGGCATTGAGGCTTAGGCTGTAGTTGTTGGTCTGCCCTTCGTTGTTTTTTTGCTGTTCGTTGAGGTTTAGAAGCAACCTGGAAGCGTTCAGGGTTGAGTCTTTAAGCGAGCTTGTGGCGTCATTGTTTTTGAGCCCTAGAGTGCCCGTCAGGGTAAATTCTGTCATCGAATCTACCTTGATGTCGGCTACGGAGTAAAAATTGTGGTTGAAGCTCCCTGAGTTGGAACTGGAAAATTTGTCGTTGATCAGCGTTCCATTTGATAAAAACGAATTGACAAAGGTATTCTGTCTCAGATCGGTCTCATTTTGAGTCAGGTAGTAGCTAAAATTCAATTTATTTTTATTGCCAAAATCATGGTTTAAGTTGAGCCCGCCGGTGATACTTTTTGTTTCACCGATGTTGTTCTGGCCGAAGCTAAGTGGGATCCCGGTATTTCCGCTTAACGACCTCATGCCACCTCCTCCGCCACCGCCACCGGTCATAGAGACATAGTCATTTACATTTACACCTGAGTTGTTGAGGTTATTGAGCGAGCCCAATAAGGATACCTGTGTTTTTTTACTGAACCTGTTGATCATGGCTTTACCCTCGTACCGGTTGTCAGTACCATATCCTGCCATGGCATTACCAAAGGAGCCGTTTTTACGGTCTTCTTTGAGTTCTAGGTTTATGGTCTTTTCTTCCTGACCGTCATCGACGCCTGTAAACTCGGCGTTTTTGGATTTTTTATCAAAAATCTGTACCTTTTTGATGGCATCAGCCGGCAGATTGCGTGTGGCCATTTTAGGGTCTTTGCCAAAAAAATCCTTACCGTCCACTGTGACTGCCTTGACATCTTCGCCTTTGACTTTGATGCCTCCCTCATTGTCCACTTCTACTCCCGGTAATTTTTTAAGCAGGTCTTCTACCACTGCATTGGGCTGGGTTTTAAAGGCATCGGCATTAAATTCCAGCGTATCTTTGGTCACTTTGATAGGTACATATTCGGCTGAGATCGTCACGGCATCCAGCATTTTTCCTTCTTCCTGCATGGTGATGACGCCCAGGTCCATAACTTTATTTTGTCCATCGATGGTTACCCGACGCTGCAACGTACCGAAGCCAATATACGTGACCTGTAGGTCTATATCCCCTTTGCTGAGGCCTGTCATCTGGAAGCCTCCTTTGTCGTCGGTTACAGCATAGGATAACATGACAGAATCAGCGGGATTGAGGGCCACAGCTACAGCCCCTATGAGCTGGCTGCCTGAGGCATCCTTCACCGTACCCTTCAATTGATAATTCTGACCTTGTGCTTTAAAACTAAAAAGTACCAATAACAGTATCCATCCCTGCTTCACCATGTCCTTCATTATTTTTTTTGTTTTCCTAATGTATTTTGTGAGGTTGTGCAAAGTGGTGGTTATTGTCTTATGACCCTGACTTCATTTCCGCCACGGCCCCACATCTCTCTTTGTTCTTTCATTTTTTCTTCCCTAATTTTGTCAAATTCTTTGCGGCTCACCTTGTCGCCTTTGGATGGTGGTGTTATTACGGGAGTTTCAGTGAGGATTTGAGTCGCTATGATATGCAATTGAGCACTTTGTACCTCGAGCACTATGCCCGGCAAGCCGCCAAATTTGTCGGGCCCAAACTTAAGGGGAATCTGTGGAGTAAAATATACTACCAGGTTCCTGAGGCTGTCCTTGAATGTGGCTTTCATACAGATGTACCCGAGTATGTTTTTTTGCTCACCGGCACTTATTTTCCACTTGAGCGATTTGAGTGAATCAGAAACCAGAAAATCCTTGCCGAAAAGGCCCGTCTGTTCCAGAACCGATGATTGGTCAACATTGCTGTAAATGATGTTTTTGGTGCGGTCTCTCATCCTTCTCCACCTGCGTGGCCCGTCCTGTGTTTCGTCGGCCTGTGTCTTGTTTTCAGGATCTTTTTCGTAAAGTGACTCAGATGTGTTGTATTTGAGCTGCATGAAGGCATCATTTGATTTTGGCATGTCCGCAGGCATGTTTTCAAACTCAAAATACATGGTTTGTGTGTATTTTATAGTGCCTCCTTTTGTGGGAGAGGTAGTTTGGGATACGCCGGCAGTTGCCATAAAAACGGACATTGCAAGCATAAAAGACAAGCGAAGGATGGTCATACTGGAACTTATTTTTTTTCTTAGACACAATACATGGTTCAAAGTTAACCCTAAATAGCCGGATAAGACAATTTTAATAATTCCTTAACTAAAAACAGGCATTTCTGCCATCAGGCAAATTTCGAAGCCTGAAAAAAATACAAGCAGACAGGGTCAATTTTTTAGTGGTATTCGATTTATTTGAAGAAAGTATCAGACAAACCCTGATTGATTGAGTACCGGCTGTAGGTGAGTTCTACCCGTCCTTTTTTGTTCTTTAATTTTTCCCTGTCTGTGGGATTGTCACCGTCCTCAAACTCCAGAGTGATGCCTTTTGGTATTTTGTATTCTTTTGTATTAAAACTGAAAACCACCTTGTCGGGAAGGCCATACTCAGCGTACTGGCCGTAGGTCAATTCTACCTCATAGGTCCCGTTTTCCTTTGTTGTAGTGACTGCCTTGCGTACCAGGTGTTTATCAGCGTCGATATACAGCGTGCTAAGGACGATATCGCTGTCATCTATGAGGGGCAGCAGCTTTATGACTTTGAGTTTACTGCCTGAGATTGTGGTTTCGCCTGCGGAAATAGCCGTAACATCAGTTGTATTGACGATTGTGCTCATATTGACTGAGACTCCGCCTTTAGGTAAAACAGAGATACCGCCATCTTTTTTTAGCTTAAAACGGTTGGGTTTTTTAAAATATACTTTGACCTTGCCGAGGGGAGCCTTTATAAAAACCACGTCTGTCTTCATCTGGCCTTCGGCAACGTAATCATTAACCCTGTCAATCCTTGCCCTGACCTTATTGAGAAGAGTCTTTACATCCTGAGCATGGCCAGGTAACAAACAGGCAAATAACATTAAAAAAATCAAAAATGGCTTCATTGTTACTTTGCTTTATGACAAGATATCTTTTTTTCTAAATACCCACACGGACGCACCCACAAATCCGGCAATATGAAAAATCAATACGAGGGCACTTTTTATTATTTTTTTAGGATTCTGGAGACTGCCTGCTATGGCGACATTGTCAGCATCGACCTGTTGGTCAAAAAATTCTTTCCAGTTAACCATATGTATCGTAAAAAGGTAAGGTTGTATCTTCTGGAAAATGGGTATGCTCATGGTACTGAGAATCGTAAAAAACACTATGACACTCATCGTAGCTACTATCGGCCCAATGGTGTTGGATGCAAAATGGCTCAGGAAAAATCCCAGGGCAGTTACCGTCAGCATGCTCAGCATGGCAAAACAAAATGCTCCGGCATATCTCCAAAGTACATCATTTTCTGACAGTTGTACGGCATAATTGGATTTGACGATAAAGAGGTCATCGGTTCCGAATATCCATACGCTGACTACGAGGGCCAGAAAAGCAATCCAAAGCAAAAGCATGATTGTATATACTGATGCTGCAATAAATTTTGCCAGAGTAAATCCGGGCCTGCTCACCGGTTTTGTAAGTAAAAACCGTATGGTGCCAAGGTTGGCCTCACCGCTGATCATATCTGCAGCTATCAGCGAAATAAGTAGAGGCACGTGTACCAAAAGCAGCTGCAGCAGGACATAGCAAACAAGATATCCGTTGAGTAGTTGACCTTCAAATTCAAAACTCTGCTTTATAGTTTGCATAATAAAGTCAGCATACGCTTCCCCATCTAGCTTAAGCCCTGTCTGGATGACAACAATAAGAGCGGTGATAGCCGCAAATGCAATGTAGGTATGTGGCCGCCTGAAAATCTTGTACAACTCAACCTGTATAAGTGTAAGCATCAGTTTTATCGTTTGTTACCTGTAAAAAATAATCTTCAAGGCTGTGCCGTGGTTGCAACCTGATCAGTTCTACACCCTGTTGTACAAGGTGGCGATGCAGCAGCGGGATATTGTCGCGATGTATTTTAAGAATTATAAAATTACCTCTGTCACCCATCAAATTGCCGGCAAATGGAGATGTGAGCAATTTGCTACGAGCAAAGTCGGTATTCACTGCCTCTATTTCCACCACGGTTTCCGAGGGATCAAATAAGCTGGCCGAAGGCCCGTCTACGAGTTTACGTCCCTTATCAATGATTAACACATGGGTAGCCATTTGTTCCACTTCGCTGAGGAGGTGGCTTGACACTAAAATCGTCTTGTTCCGGTCACGGCTGAGATATACTATGAGGTTTCTGATGTCTGCTATACCCTGAGGGTCGAGTCCGTTTGTGGGCTCGTCGAGTATGATGAGTTGTGGATCATGGATAAGAGCGATGGCCAGTCCCAGGCGTTGCTTCATGCCCTGAGAATATATGCTGACTTTGTCATGTGCCCTGCCTGACAGTCCCACAAGCTCGAGTTTGTCCATAATCATCGAATTCGCAGGCTTAATTCCGCTAAGGCGAGCAAAAAGTCTAAGATTGTCATAGCCGGATAGGTATGGATATACATCGGGTTTCTCGATGACGGCCCCAATGTTTTTAAGGATGGAAGAGCGGTGAGTAAACAGGTTTTCACCGAAAATTTCGACGCTGCCGGAGGTAGGACGGATTAAGGTTAGAAGCATACGGATGGTGGTGCTTTTTCCTGCACCGTTCTGTCCCAGGAATCCGCAGACACTGCCTGGTTCTACAGCAAAAGACAGGTTGTTTACCGCTTTGATGCCACCGAATTCCTTGGTTAAACCCTCTACTTTTAAAATGCTCATGCCCGGAATTGGCTTTTATAAATTGTTATGTCAGCAGCATAACGCAGGCATCCGGAATTTGTTCTGCTGCAATCATCAAGGTGGGATTTGTTAAGATAAGGCATATTTATGTTAAAAATTGCTTTGGATTTTTTCCTAGCGGTGCTTTGGCTGCAGCGGTATTTTAATATTTCTTAATTTTGCAATAAATTTTTAATTTGAAAACCATAGTGTTTGTTCGCCATGCCAAATCTTCCTGGACGGACACTGCCATGTCTGACTACGAAAGGCCTCTGGATTCCCGCGGTCTGCATGATGCACCGCTCATGGCTGGCAGGCTGAAAAATGAGGGTTGCGATTTGCAATTGCTCATAACTTCCAGTGCCAACAGGGCAAAAACCACAGCTAAATATTTTGCTGAGGAGCTGAGATTGCCGCTCGAAGAGACGAGAGACCTGTACCATGGTATGCCCGAAGATTATCTGGCCAGAATTCATGAGCTGAATGAAGATATCCGGGGTGTGGCTTTTTTTGGACACAATCCCGGTATCACCTACGTCGCCAATATGATAGAGCCCGACTGTACTGACAACATACCCACATGTGGCATCATCATAGCCCGGGCCGACGAAACTTACTGGAAAGACGTAGATCTAAACAAAATGGAGCTTGTCGCCCTTATGTATCCCAAAGACGGCGGACATGTTTAGATCCTTTTTTCTGTTGCTTTTACTGCTGGTATGGGGATGCAGGCCCGAAAAAAAAGCAGTCCCTCAGACGACATTGACGCATGATGAGATAGTCAAAGCCATTGTAGAACTCTACACTGTCAATGCCGCCCTGGATATCAATGATGCCGCTTTCAGGGACAGCACAGCCTCTGTATATTTTACCCAGGTATCAAAAATCCTCGGTCGTCCTGCAGAGGTGATACGAGAGGATTTCAGAATTCTGTCAGCTTATCCTGATACCTTGATGGCACTGCAAAGCAAAGCCCTGGATACCTTGAGAGAGCTGCAATTTCATCTTCCGGCAAAACCAGCCATCCACATTGGTATCAATTAACAATAAAATAATATTGGAACCGCACCGGGGTGTATTAATTGACATAATTTTGTGAGGTCCTAATTCGGCTTATGTCCGCAAAATTTAAAATTCTGGTTATCGATGACGAGGAAGATATCCTGGAAATACTCAGGTACAACCTCGAAAAAGAAGGCTATGAAGTCAAAACCGCCGTCGACGGTCAGGCAGGAATCCTGGCTGCAAAGTGGTTTGAGCCGCACCTCATCATCCTAGACATCATGATGCCTGGCATGGATGGCATCGAAGTGTGCCAGAAGTTGCGGGCCAATCCGGTGTTTAAAAACACACTTATAGCATTTCTTACCGCCCGGAGCGAGTCTTTTACCCACATCACAGCATTGGATTCGGGGGGCGATGATTTTATCAACAAGCCCATCAAACCTAATGTGCTCAAATCCAGGATCAAGGCCCTACTACGGAGGGTAGACAGGGAAGACGAAAGCAGTCAAACGGGCAAATCGGATTTTGGCGACCTGGTCATCGATTACGAACAATTTAAAGTAACTGTCAAAGGTGCAGATGCCGGACTGGCTAAAAAGGAATTTGAGCTCCTCAGTCTCCTGGCCTCCCGACCCGGCAAAGTATTTAAAAGGGAAGAAATTCTTAGCAGCATCTGGGGACATGATGTCATAGTGGGTGACAGGACCATAGATGTGCACATACGCAAGCTGAGAGAAAAAATAGGTGAGGATTACATTCAGACATTAAAAGGAGTGGGATACAAATTTGAATTTTAAAAATATCAGTGTAAGGCAACTGACCATCCTGATTACGGCTTTGGTATCACTGGTCAGCATAGGGTGGGGCATACTTGCATCACGATACCTTGGATTTTGGATCACCATTTTATCAGTGCCGGTGATACTGCTTTTAAACTTTTATATAGTCAGATACTTTCTTGAGACCTTTGTTTTCCGCAGGTTGAAAGTAATTTACAAGCTTATTTTCGAATCCAAAAAAGATAAAACCGCAACCGATATTTCGGGTGTCAGCCTGGAAGACGTAAATACCAAAGTGGTGGAATGGGCCGAAGATACCCGCAAGGAAATTGCAACCCTTAAATCACTCGAAGAATACCGCAAAAATTTTGTAGGCAACATCAGCCATGAACTGAAAACACCGATTTTTTCGATTCAGGCTTATCTGCATACCTTGCTCGAAGGCGGACTGTATGACGAAGAGATAAACAAGGATTATCTGGGTCGGGCCGCAAGCAATGTACAAAGATTACAGAACATCGTCGAAGACCTGGACGCAATCAGCAGACTCGAATCTGGCAAAGCGGAGCTTGACATTAAAAGGTTTGACATCAGGGACCTCGTTACTGAAATCATGGAGGACCTCAAGCCCATGGCTAAAAAGAAAAAGATCAAATTGCAGATAAAGGAAGGTGCTTCACAGTCTTTTTTTGTAATGGCAGACCGAGAGACCATACGTCAGGTGCTCAATAATTTGATGGTCAATTCCATCAAGTACGGAAAGGAGGGAGGTACAACCAAGGTCTCCTTTCATGATATGGATACCAAGGTCCTGACCGAAGTTTCGGACAACGGCATAGGCATAGACGAAAAACATCTTAAACACGTTTTCGACCGTTTTTATCGTGTAGACTCCAGCCGCAGCCGGAAGATGGGTGGCTCCGGCCTGGGCCTTTCCATCGTCAAACACATCATTGAGGCCCACGACCAGACCATCAATGTCAGATCTACCCCTGATCATGGTTCTACATTCGGGTTTACACTGGAAAAAGCTGTTAAGTAACCTTTGCAGGTTTTTTTTGATGCGGGGTAAACAGCAGAATGAAAATTGTTTGGCTTTTTAGAGAAACCTGAATCAGGGATATGCGATATTTGCCTTAAATAACCTGATACCTGTATATTATGGAAAACATCTGGTCAGACAGTCTTTGGAAGCAGTTTGGTGCCTCTATAGACATGCTTATCAACGTAGTCGAGTCATGCCCTGAAAATTATTTTATTGACAACAAAAGGTTTTTTTACCTGGCCTGCCACAGTGCCGTATTCTTGGATTACTACCTGACCCTTCCCCCTGAAGATTTTTCACCCGAATTGCCTTTTACCAGCAGACAGCCGGGTGACTGCCCGATCGGTTCTGTGGGAGACTTAATTCCTGACAGGATTTTCAGCAGCAGCGAACTAGCGAATTATATCAGGGTAAGCAAGGAAAAATCTAAAAAGCTTATAGACGGGCTCAAAGAAGGAAATGGACTGGAGCAGAGATTTACAGAAGGGGACAAAGAGGCCGACATGGACTATTCACTGCCGGAGATTCTTATATACAATCTGCGTCACACTCAGCACCATGTTGGACAGCTGCATATACTGATGCGTCAGGATATGGACCGACATATGGACTGGGCATTCCGTGAAGGAGAGATCTTCTGAATTGTCTCTTCGTTATTTGAAAACTGGAAATTAAAACCAATGGATATAACCCAAATCAGACAGGATACGCCGGGATGCGGTGATAAGATATTTCTTAACAATGCTGGTGCATCACTGATGCCTCGACAGGTCATTGATGTAATATCCTGGTACCTGCAAAAAGAATCCATGCTCGGAGGATACAAGGTCGCTGAAGAGCAGTTAGAGTTTATCAGTGGTTTTTATACTGAAGTTGCTGCTCTGCTTGGATGCCAGCCACATAATGTAGCATTTGCACACGATGCCACAGATGCCTATGCCAAAGCCCTTTCGTCTGTCGCCTTTAAGTCGGGTGACACGGTCATCACTTCCAATGACGATTATGTGTCCAATCAAATCCAGTTTTTGTCACTCAAGCAAAGATATGGCATCAGGCTGGAAAGAATCAACAACCTGGAAAACGGTGACCTGGACCTGGAACATTTTTATAAGCTGGCAACGCGGTTTAAGCCCAGGCTGGTGGCCATCACCCACGTGCCTACCAATTCAGGTAAGGTACAGAATGTGGAGGCCATTGGCAAGGTTTGTAAGGCTCAAAATATCATTTTTCTTGTAGATGCCTGCCAGTCCGTGGGTCAGTTTGTAGTGGATGTAGACCGCATAGGTTGTGATTTTCTAACGGCTACCGGCAGAAAATTTCTCAGGTGCCCGCGTGGAACAGGGCTTTTGTACGTTTCTGAAAGGATGCTTCATGAAAACTATGCTCCACTGTTTGTTGACGGCAGAGGAGCCGTATGGACAGAAGAAAACGAATTCAGGCTGGAGCCTACGGCCGTGAGGTTTCAGCTGTGGGAACAGCCTTATGCTCTCATAGCCGGCATGGCCAAAGGGCTGGCTTATGCCCACAGCCTGGGTATAAAAAATATAGAAAATTATAACAAGCTACTGATGACCCGGCTGAGGCTGAATCTGACAGGTATAAAAGGTGTCAGGACATATGACAATGGTTCTGTGACCTGCAACATTCTGACATGGAGGAAAGAGGGCAAAACCTTGGATCAAATTAAACAAGTGCTTGATAAAAACGGTGTCTATTA
>JAKQGD010000349.1 GCA_029573365.1 Bacteroidota bacterium
TACTTTGAGTACTGTACAGTGAGGCATTTCTGGATAATATGACAATGTTCATCTGGATGGTATAATGCGGAGTAAAGATAATGTTTATAAATAATTACATGATTGTGAAAGTGGATGGCCAATAGTGACTATTTTAGTGCCAGCAAAATCAAAACATGACACAGCCAAAACTCAACGATAAAAAGACGATCAACGCATGGGCCTTTTTTGACTGGGCCAATTCGGCCTACGCACTGGTGATATCAACGGCTATATTTCCCGGCTATTTCGAAGAATATACCCCCAAACAAATAACACTGGGCTCCATGGAATTTTCCAATAGCTCATTGTATTCGTTTGCTGTCTCGTTTTCGTACATCATCATTGCCATGCTGTCGCCCCTGCTTTCAGGGATTGCAGACTACAGCGGCAGGCGTAAATTTTTCCTGAAAACATTTACCCTCGTGGGTTCTCTCGCCTGCAGTACCCTATACTTTTTTAAAGGCGAACCGCAACTGTGGCTTGGTACCTCGGCATTTGTCCTGGCCACCATCGGTTTTTCAGGGAGTCTTGTGTTTTATGACTCATATCTTCCGCTGATTGTCACAGAGGACCGGTATAACAAGGTCAGTGCCAAGGGCTTTACCTTTGGTTATATCGGAAGTGTCATCCTACTGATTTTTATCCTTATGATGATCCAGAAACCGGATTGGTTTGGGTTGTCCCAAGGGCAGACAGGTGCCAGGATAGGATTTTTACTTGTAGGAGCTTGGTGGCTGGGGTTTGCCCAATACACCTTCAAACATATGCCAAAAGATAGGAAAGAGTATTTTTCAACTCACATGATTGCAAATGGATACAAGGAAATAGCAGGGGCTTTTAACAGGGTCAGAAATATGCCCGATATACGTAAGTTTCTGACCGCATTTTTCTTTTACAGTGCAGGTCTGCAGACGGTCATCTACCTGGCCACTATTTTTGCAAAAAAGGAACTGGGATTTGCCACTGCCGAACTAATCCTGCTTGTGCTTATCCTTCAGTTGGTAGCCATAGGAGGGGCACATCTTTTTTCTGCCTTTGCCAACAGGCAGGGAAATAAAACCTCAATTCTTACGATGATAATGATCTGGACGGGCATATGTTTTGCCGCATATTTTACATACGACAAGACTACCTTTTATATCATTGCAGCCTTCGTAGGCCTCGTGATGGGAGGAATTCAGTCACTTAGCAGAGCCAGTTACAGCATGCTGCTGCCGGAAAAAGACCATGACACCACTTCGTATTTTAGCTTCTCCGATGTGGTATATAAACTGTCAATCGTGAGCGGCACTTTCATTTTTGGCCTGGTAGACAACATCACCAATAATATGAGATATTCCGTGCTTGCCCTGGCTTTCCTGTTTCTTACAGGCTTCTTTTTTATGTGGAACATCAAATCTGAAAAATTAGGGAAACGCAGTTTTGCTTCTGAATGATATCAGAGTCTAAAAAAATTACACAAATATTTAATTTCTAATATATAGTAAATCAATGTGGTATATGTTATGTAATAAAAAATATGTAAATTTTTTGTATAAAATTTTTTTATATATGTAACTCCTCATATATTTGCCTCAGAATAGCGTGAGAAACTATTCGGAACCTACCTTTTTTATTTCCAACCTGAATATATAATAGTTTAACCTAAGGACCTTAATGTATGAATTTTATTCATATATTATTTCCGGTAGCAGCCACTTCCAATGTGCTGTCTATATATTATATTATATTTTTATTTAATTGTTCTTCCCAACCTGTTTTTGATTTTAGATCCAAACGAGTAAAGGGGTCTGATTACCCTTGGTATTTTATTTTATTTTTTAACCAAAGTTACTGGGGCTTAGGCATGTATACATATGCTTAATATCTCATAACAGTAAAAATTTTATTTCTTAAAACTCAAAATTTGGATCTCATGTTTGGAACAAATTCAACACATTTAAGCCCCATGATCAGGTCATTTGTCCTGGTGATGGTGTTCTTTGCTGCTGCTATGAATGCGGCGATGGCCCAGATACCATCGTGTGCGTGCAAGGGCAGCATTCAGGTGTCTGTTGACGGGGCCTGTGAGGCTGTTGTCACCGCAGATGCCATACTTGCCAGCGGTTCTACCTGCGGTGGTACCACATCCGCTACGGTAGTGCTCATGAAGACACCTACTGGTGGCGTAATTGCCCAGGGAGTAGGTGTTGCGACACTCACTGACGGAGTGCTGTATATCGGCAAGACGATTTACGGCAAAGTCATCGACGCATCCGGACAGAACTCCTGTTGGACCACTATCAAGGTAGAGGATAAACTCGCCCCTGAAATAGAGTGTCCGGAAGACCTTACTCTCACATGCTACCAGATGGCAACCTATTGCCCTGTAGTGTATGAAAACTGTTCGCATTACACGCTGAATGTTATCGAAGAAACCATTACTGTAAACGATTGCAAGCCTTCTACCGGCCTTCCTGATGAAGTGCTGAAGGTGATTACAAGAACATATCAGGCTGTTGACGAGAGCGGCAATAAGTCTGCACCATGCACAATGTCCATTACTGTTGTAGGTCTGCCTTCACTCGAAGAACCATATGTAAATATGCCTGCCAACAGGTGGCTTGCTGACGAAACACACCTGAGATGTGACGAGGATTATGCAAAGATACCTGTGGGTCAGCCTTTTGCCGGTAATCCATCTCCATACAACATTACAGTCAATGGTGTTACTAAATATGGTACTGGGATTCCACATCTATTGCTTTGGAACCCCAGAACACAGTTTAACGGCAAAATCGATGGTGATGCTCCGGGATCTGTTACCCTGATTGGTGGTACAGATGCTGCTCAGCCAAATACCCGGGTTTTAGGTGCAGAAATATGCTTCATGTCAACTGCTGATCAGACGATCACTTTTGACTGGAGTGCATTTATGAGAAACAATGCCGGTGTTACCGGAGGAGGACAGTTCCTTAACGACGAACCGGTATATGCTGTCAATGGTCTGGAGACAAATCTGCCCGCGGTGGTCAGTGGGGTAAATACAGGCTCAGGCAACAATATTGCTGTTGAACTCAGCAAGGGAGACCAGTTTTGCTTCAGGGTTTACACTATGAACAGGGCATTCCATACCGTTCTTACCGTATCTGACATCAAGTCAAACGTGGCTGCAGCTACTCCAAACCTGTATCTACCGGTATATCCTACACCTGATCTGTATTGCAATGTACTTGTATCGTTTACAGACGTAACCTTACCAGAGATAGGTTGTGTTAAAAAGATTATCAGAACCTGGACCGTACTTGAGTGGTCATGCAGAGGAATTCAGAGAAAGAGAGATCACATACAGATGATCGAAATAGTGGATAAGGTGGGTCCTGAAATCAGTTGCCCTGCTGACTTTACCGTTTCTACAAGCGGTCATACCTGCGAAGCCTATGTGGCTTTCCCGGCTGCATATGTCAAGGATAATTGCAGTGCCGACGTTACCGTAGACATTACTTATCCTGACGGATTTATAAAAAGTGTTAACGGAGGCCTTGGAAAACTTCCTGTAGGTTGCCACACCGTCACTTATACTGCCTACGACAGATGTTACA
>JAKQGD010000656.1 GCA_029573365.1 Bacteroidota bacterium
AGTGCTGTAACAAAATGGCCCAGCGTAGGCGAAAACAATGCCACGGCCAGAAAAACAACCACAAGGCTCAGGTTTGACCAATGGGCATAGTTTATGAGCTTGAACGTTGACTTCCGTAAATACAAAATAATTTCCGTCAAAACGACAGGCACAGAAAAGACTATCCATCCTGCAAACATCAGTACGTAAGCAGAAAGGTCTACTGTCGTAAAAAATGAAATAAATGTGCGGCTGAAAACAACAATCACTCCTGCCACAAATAAGCTAAGACCGGTAAGCACCCAAAATATAGACCCGACAAGCTGGTCATGCTCACTGTGCGGTCGGGAAGGCATCCAGGACAAAAGTGCATTGCATAAGCCGGATGACCAGAATACGGTAACGGCTGATACGATAAATAACCAAAGCTCGTATTTTCCAATTTCCTCAGTGGCAAGGCCTGATCTGACCATGATTATAGATGCAATCAAACTGGCCATGTACCTCAGCACATGATAGTACTGAAAAGCAAATACAGGCTCACTGATTTTTTGGCGTAAATCCAAGGCGGACAAGGTCATGTTCTGACAATTGACGCCACAAGATAGACAATATTTGTCTCGCCAAGAGAAATCGGCACTTTGTGCCCTGGATGTCAGCCTTCCTTCGCCTTTTCACCTTTAACAAACCGGGCGTACACAAAGATGGTGCATGGCAAATGTCCTAAAAATTTATCTATCGAGTACTTCACCTCATTCCACTCGAGGCCTCCAACACCGGTGGCTATCTTTGGCATGGCCAGTTTTTCTACAGCATGGCTTTCTATGTATTTAGCCAGGTTTTTGAGGGCATGGTCCACATGGCTGATGCTGGCCTTCCCCGGACGGCCGGCTGCCCTTTCGGGGGCAGGTTCCTGCGACAACAAATTGATGATGGTCTTGCCGTCTGATGATTGCCATGCCCAAATCTCACCCGTTTTGGGGTGGTGGGTATGGCAGTACTGTCTGAATGACTTTACCATGTCAGGATACCTCTCACGCAGACTCAAGGCTAGGCCGGTATCATAATGGTCCAGTGGAGCAATGCTGTGTGCTACGAAGTGACAATCAGTCAACATGATATCGCCACTGACTTCTCGGATCATAAATTTGCTTTTTACAAAGTTAATTCAGAAAGTCCACGGTTCTGTTGAGACAAGTCATATATCACCATGATCTGGATTATTTAACGGCAGCCTACAGATTTCTGGCTTCGTCTTTCATTTTTGTTGCCATTTCGTGGCCTAGGTATCTTTCGATAAAATAATGCCCCAGATATACGAGTGGAGTGAGCATGATGGCCATTCCTGATTTATAAAAATAGTTGACAGTACCTATGGCCAACACCCTGACCAGGTCCCAGTCAGACCCGATATAAAAGGCTATGATGAGCACTACATAACTGTCGACCAGCTGCGAAACAAGAGTGCTGCCTGTGGCCCGCAGCCACACCATCCGGTCGCCGGTCATTGTCTTAATTTTATGAAAAACAGCAACATCCAGGATTTGCCCCACAAGAAAAGCGACCATAGAGCCGATGATTATCCATAGTCCTTGTCCCATAACCTTATTAAAACTGAGGTTCATGTCTGTGATGCTCACATTGGGGTCTGCAGCAAGTCCACTTTGAAACTGCCACCATTCATTGGGCGGAAGCCCTATGGCTCCATAGACCATGGCAAAAGCATACAAGACCGTGGCAATGGCCAGGTACGAAAGGAATTTTACAGCCCTGCTGCCAAAATACTCATTGATTATATCCGTCATGATAAAGACAATGGGCCAAAGGATGGCTCCGGCTGTCAGATTAAGGCCCAGGTTTTTAACTCCAAAAAGGGTTATGTTCATTGGCGGAAAGCCGAGCAGTTTCTCCAGTGAAAATATTTTGCCACCGACAAATTCGGCAACGATGGTATTGGCAATAAAAAAGGCGGCCAGAATGACAAACAGGGTCACTCCCCGGTTTTTCATGATGAGGTTAATCGCCATAAGGGTCAGAGTTCATAATTGGGTTTGATGCTGTGAATCCTGTCGCTACCGTCATAAAAGTTACGTATTATGGCTACAACATCGTCCGGTTCGTCCACTATCGGCAGCAGGTCGAGGTCCTTGGGTGATATATTTCCTGTTTCTAGGTGCATAACGTCGTTTATCCACTGCTTTAGCCCGGTCCAGTAAGTAGTACCGACGAGGATGACCGGCACCTTTGATATTTTATTGGTCTGAATGAGTGTCAACACTTCGAAAAGTTCGTCTAGTGTCCCAAAGCCACCCGGACAAACAATAAAAGCCTGTGCGTATTTGACAAACATGACCTTACGGACAAAGAAATAGCGGTGATGAAGTATCTTGCTGGGGTCGATATAAGGATTGTTAAACTGCTCGAAAGGCAGGTCGATATTGAGCCCTACGGATAGTCCGCCCTGCAGATATGCTCCTTTGTTGGCGGCCTCCATGATGCCCGGACCGCCGCCGGTGATCACACCGAAACCTTCCTCTGTACACTTGGCAGCTATGTCTGTGGCAAGTTTATAATAAGGATTTTCGGGTTTGGTCCTTGCCGATCCAAAAATTGAGACACAAGGACTCAACTTGTTGAGTATCTCAAAACCGTCAACCAGCTCAGCAATAACCTTAAACATGGTCCATGAATTTTCACCCTTGATCTCGCCCCACTTTTTCATTTCCCTGTGTGTCGGGTTTTCGGCTTTTACTTCCTTTTCACTCATTTCCTTTTATTTTATGTTTCAGAAAAAAGCCTGAAGTACCGGCAGGCACCACAGGCTGTCATTATATTTCAGAAAACAGGTACTGTCGTCAGACCAGCTCTGTTTTGTACTTATCAAATTCGTCTTTGAGATATTTATTCATCGAATTGTAATCATCAAATTTGTCAAATATAGATTGAAGATTATCGGTTGAGGTAGCCGGACTTTGTACAAAAAGTTCCACATCTCTGGCTGTGATGGTATTGCCCGAAAGGATAATCAGTCTTTCGACTACATTTCTAAGCTCCCGTATGTTACCAGTCCAATTGACTTTTTGAAGTAGTTTTACGGCGGCAGGCTCTATCTTTTTGACGGGCGTGTTGTACTCCTCACATACCTGACCGATAAAATGCTGAACCAGCTCAGGGATGTCTTCGGCTCTTTCATTGAGCGACGGCACCTTGATGATGATGACAGCAAGGCGGTGATAGAGGTCCTCGCGGAAATTGCCTTTAGCTATCTCTGCCCTCAGGTCTTTATTGGTAGCCGCTATGACCCTTACATCTACGGTCAGGTCTTTCTCTCCTCCCACCCTTGTAATTTTGTTTTCCTGCAGAGCCCTCAGGACTTTGGCCTGTGCCGACAAACTCATATCCCCTATTTCATCCAGAAAGAGGGTGCCACCATGGGCCTGCTCAAACTTGCCCAGACGTTGTTTGATCGCGGAAGTGAAGGATCCTTTTTCGTGGCCAAAAAGTTCGCTTTCGATGAGCTCAGATGGTATGGCAGCACAGTTGACCTCTATGATCGGATGATCCTTTCTTTTACTTAGTTGATGTATCCACCTAGCCACCAATTCCTTTCCTGTACCGTTCTGGCCTGTTACCAGCACACGGGCGTCAGTGGGGGCCACTTTTTCTATGGTGGATTTGACCAATGAAATCTGATCACCTTTACCAATGATTTCCTGCACTTTGGAATTGCTGACTTTCTTTTGCAGCACCTTCTTTTCGGTAATAAGGCTCGACTTATCAAGGGCATTCCTGAGGGTGATAAGCAGACGATTGAGGTCAGGTGGCTTCTGGATAAAATCAAAGGCTCCCTTTTTGACGGCTTCGACGGCCGTGTCTATATTACCGTGCCCTGAGATCATGACCACAGGTGTATCAGGGCAGAGGTTCTGTATCTTTTCGATTGCCTCCATGCCGTCCATCCTTGGCATTTTTACATCGAGTATGATAACATCGACAGGACTCTGCTTCAGCTTTACGATACACTCCAGACCATCTGCGGCTTCTTCAACTACATATTTTTCAAACTCCAGGATATCCCTGAGTGTTTTCCTGATACTTTTGTCATCATCTACTATAAGGATCTTAGCCATATTGCACTTGAGATTTTGTTTATAAGATTTCAGGGGGTAAATATAAATACAATTTTATTTATATAGGTAAAATATTTATCATCAATTTTATAAATATTATTTTTTTATTTAATTTGTATTTTATCCCTTTCCGTTATTATCTTTGGCTCCTGTATAGATGTATTACATAAAACCGGCAAATAAATCTGGAATCATGGCAAAAAAAAACCTGGCTGTCATCATAGGTGGAAAATCCCCCGAACACGCCATTTCGCTGCGTTCGGGCCTCAGCGTGGTCAATTCTCTAAACAAGGACAAGTATGACATCACCGTCATAGGTATAACCAAGGAAGGCAGATGGCACCTTCAGGACACATCCTCTTTTATCGACCATGCTGATGACACAAGGAAGATTGCCCTCAAGCCTTCGGACACAGAGGTATTTCTGGACACCGACGGCAGGAAAACGTGGCTTTACCGCAAAAAGGGCAACCGAAAGCTGCATAAAATAGATGTGGCTTTTCCCGTACTTCATGGCACCTATGGCGAAGATGGTGTAATTCAAGGCCTGTTCAGAAGCGTCAACCTAGCGTTTGTAGGGGTAGACCTTATGGCTTCGGCGGTGGGTATGGACAAGGATGTAGCCAAAAGACTCTGGAGAGACGCCGGAATAGCGATTGCCGATTTTGAGGTCATCACGCCCGCTTCCCGTAAAAAATGGAATTACACTTCACTCGCCGCACGTCTGGGATCCACCCTCTTTGTTAAACCGGCCAATGCCGGATCGTCCGTGGGTGTCCACAAGGTAACGGCAGCGTCAGAATACGAAGCCGCACTGTCTGATGCTTTCCAGTTTGACCGCAAACTACTGGTAGAATCAGCCATCAAAGGCATAGAAGTGGAATGTGCCGTACTTGGTAATGAAAACCCCAAGGCATCAGTCATAGGTGCCATTGTTCCCACAGAAAAGTTTTACAGCTACGACGCCAAGTATATCAGCTCCTCAGGTGCCAAACTGATGATACCCGCAGATATAAAGCCCGAGGTCAGCAAACAAATACAGAAGGCAGCCATAAAAGCATATCGGTGCATCGGGGCTGAAGGACTCTCGAGGGTCGATTTTTTTCTAAAGGAGGACAACACGTTTGTCTTAAACGAAATCAACACCATGCCTGGTTTTACCAGCATAAGCATGTACCCAAAACTGTGGGAAGCATCAGGCCTGCCTTATACAAAGCTCC
>JAKQGD010000382.1 GCA_029573365.1 Bacteroidota bacterium
AACTCCTGTCTCGGTGCCGGCAAAAAGCAGATCCTTGCGTACGTTATCTTCTCTTACGACTCTGGTAAAGGCTCCTGTAGGTATGCCGTTGTTAATGTTTGTCCAGGTCTTGCCATAATCGGTACTTTTGTACAGCCCGGGCGTATGGTCGTTAAATTTGTACCGTGTCGTAGCAATATATACGGTTGTTTTGTCAAAGGGGGATACTTCTATGGCATTGATCAGGCATTCTTTTAGTCCTTTTGGGGTCACGTTGGTCCAAGTAGTACCACCATCCCTGGTGACGTGTACGAGGCCATCATCGCTTCCTGTATAAATCACACCTTTTTCATGGGGGGACTCCATCACATAGGCCAGTGTACCGTAATTTTCGGCACCCACAGCTTCATTTGTATAGGGTACACCTCCTTTGCCCTGCTTCTCCTTTTCGTTTCGTGTCAGATCCGGCGAAGCTTCCTCCCATGATTTGCCCATGTCTCTGGTTCGAAGCAAGTGCTGGGCTCCATGATAAAAGGTATTTGGCTCGTGTTTGCTCCATATGATGGGTGCATTCCAGTTGTACCTGTACTTCATATCACTGGCATCCCTGGCCAGATACTGGATAGGTGCAGCCATGACATTTGTAGATGCTTTGGCTTTTGTATCCAGGACTTCGATGGTACCAAGGTAGCTGCCTCCCATCACATACCTGGGATCATCAGGGTCGAATGCCAGGAAGGCACTTTCGCCACCGGCTGACCATGTCCAGCTATCTTTGGTGATGCCACCGCTTCCCAGCTCCCTGCTGGCAATACTTACAGATGAATTGTCCTGTTGTCCGGCATAAATCCGGTAAGGAAACTGGTTGTCTACGTTGATGCGGTACAACTGTGCCGTAGGCATATTGGTCTGTGGCGACCAGGTTTTACCACCGTTGACAGTTACTGTGGAACCTCCGTCATCGGAGAGGATCATGTTTTTTGGGTTGTCAGGATTTATCCACAGATTGTGGTAATCGCCATGCTGTCCGTGTATTTCTTCCCAGGTACGCCCCCCGTCAATCGACTTTAGAGCCGGAGCACTCAAGACATAGACTGTATTTTCGCTTTTGGTGTCCGGAAAAATTTCGATGTAATACCAGGCACGTTGTATCAGCCTGTTGTCACTGCTCACTTTCGACCAGGATTCGCCGCCATTCTCAGAGACAAAAAGTCCACCGAGTCCTTTTTGGGAGTCGCTTTCGATGAGGGCATATACTTTTTCGGAATTGGACCTGCAAACAGCAATGGCCATTTTACCCTTTTCTTCGGGAAGGCCATTGTGAATTTTTTCCCAGGTCATACCGCCGTCTTTTGATTTGTACAAGCCTGAGCCTGGTCCTCCGCTGATTACTTGCCACGGTTTCCGGCCGTGTTCCCACATAGCAGCATACAAGATGAGCGGATTGTTCATATCCATGGACAGTTCTGCACATCCGGTTTTTTCATCAACGTACAGTACTTTTGACCAGGTGATTCCTCCATCAGCAGATCTGAAAATGCCCCTTTCTGTGCCCGGTGAATACAGTGAGCCCTGAGCCGCCACATATACAAGATTGGGGTCACGGGGATGGACAACAATTCTGGAAATATGCTGTGATGCATCGAGGCCCATTTTCTTCCAGGATTTGCCCGCATCCGTTGATTTATAGACACCGTCACCGTGGTGGGTCATCACTCCTCTGACGGCATGTTCGCCCATACCCACATAGACAATATTAGGGTCACTTTCGGCGACAGCCACTGCCCCTACTGAGCCTGTTTTAAAGTAGCCATCAGAGATGTTTTGCCAGGAAATACCCAAATCATCGGTCTTCCAAAGCCCGCCGCCTGTAGTACCCATATAATAGGTATTGATGTCACCTCTGACACCACAGGCTGCTACTGACCTCCCCCCTCGAAACGGACCGATACATCGCCATTTAACCGGTTTAAAATAGTCATTGATATCAGCTTTCTCGCTAGATTGTGTTTTTGGTTTGTCCTGACATATAACCATCGAACCCCAGGCCAAAATAGAAACACAAAGGGTTATAATCCTGATAATCACCGGCTTCTTTAGCATATTTATTTTCTTAGATTTTTAAAATCAAGGCATACGATAACAGGCGGCGTTGATGTTCATGCCTGCCCCTACGGATGCAAAAACTACAACGTCTCCGGCATTGAGACTGTGTCCGGGCATTTGCCCCCTAACCACTTGATCATACAGCGTAGGAACGGTTGCCACCGAACTGTTGCCAAATTTATGGATATTCATAGGCATAATGTCGGACGGGATGTCTTTTATGCCATAAAGTTTATACAACACTTTGATGATGCCTTCATCCATCTTTTCATTGGCCTGATGGATAAAAATTTTTTTGACTTGGTCTATGGAAACTCCTGCATCATCGATACATTGTTTCATAGCCGCCGGCACATTTTTCATGGCATATTCGTAAACTTTTCTGCCCTTCATTTTGATATACCTGACTCTCGGGTCGGAATGCGGAAAATAAGATTTACCAAAGTCGATATAGCCTGCTTCTTCGTTACAGTGAGACTGTACAGCCACAGACAAGATACCTCTGTCCTCCTTGACATCTTTGTGTTCGAGGACCGTGGCTCCTGCCCCATCACTGAATATCATACTGTCTCTGTCGTATGGGTCGATTACCCTTGACAAGGTTTCGCCTCCTATCACCAGAATCTTTCTCGCTATGCCCGCCCTGAAAAAAGCATCAGAGTGTATCACCCCCTGTAACCACCCGGGACACCCAAAAAGTATGTCATAGGCCACACAGGACGGATTTTGTATTCCGAGCTTCTGCTTGACCCGTGATGCAAGAGCAGGCACAGCGTCGGTTTGTATGCTGTGGGGCATCACATCTCCGTAATTGTGAGCAAAAATGATCTGGTCCAGGGTTTCAGGATCTATTCCTGAGGATTCAATGGCTTTGGCGGAAGCCAGAAAACCAAGGTCTGACGCCGTCATGTGGTGGTCTGCATACCTTCGTTCTTCTATGCCGGTGATGTCCTGAAACTTTTGAGTGATGACATCTGGCGGCTGATTTATCTTTTTGTGGTCTTCGCCGTAAAAGTCATGGACCGTAAAGTCGCGGTTTGATTTAATATTTTCCGGAACAAAACATCCGGATCCGGTAATGACTGTACGTAACATGGACAGCTATGGTTAAAATTGGAAAATAACTCCAAAAGTAATGCTAAAAACGATACTTTTGTTATTACATATACAAATATCAATTGCCGGTATCCTAAAAGGACCTCTTTGTGTCGCTTTAGTTTATACATTTGTCAGGACATAAACCAAAACAATCTGAAAGAATGATTTTTGTCGGAGAAAAAACCATAGATAAAACCCTGGATCTGCTTGGAGAGGATGCCTCGAAGATAGAAAAAGCCGTCGAAAAGGTTTTGCAACGATACCCGGCTTTGGAAGAATATGCAGAACAGGAAAATTTTTTGGTATTGACAGGTGAAGAAAGAGCCATTCTACATTATTGTATTTTGGTTATAGTCGAAGCATCTATGGCTGCCCTTGGTAATGATGTCAGGATAGACGCCCAAAATCTAGAAAAAGCAGAGGAAGCAAATTGGGAAGTTCGGTCGCTTGCAGAGTCTAAAAAATTTGACCAGGTTATAGACTCCTATTTTGAAGGATACAAGCAGGAAGACTTGCTTGCCTTTGTTGAAGATACCCTGGTACAGGACGAAGACAGTCCTGTGTCTGCCATAGGCCGTGAGGTGATATTTATATCCTGTAAGGCAGTTATTGACACTCTCGACCATCTTAACTGATTTTCCAACATCATTGGTTCTGGTTTTTTGCTTGCCGCAACGGTAATGGTTCTCAAACTGAAGGTATCTAAGAATAGGTAATCATACAGGCCATATAATTTTATTATTAATATACGACTAATGTCAATATGAAGTATTCTTTTAAAAGAGTGCTTTACAATTAGTGATTTTTCATAATATGTTTTTTATGGTTTCCGACTCAGCCTGACATTCCTTTTTGGCACAGTATTGGAAAGTAAATAAGTAAGTTCAGATTTATTTAAGGAATACTTAAGCAAATTGTTACTCGAGACCGGTTAAAGGGGAATTAAACCGGTCTCATTTTTTTTTATGGGGCTGTATGTAAACTTCCTACCGTTATACATCCAGTACTATAGCTTCCATTTCCGAGAAGGTTAATTTCCCTGAACCCGTAATATTCACTTCCTTTTAAAAACTCTTTGCTTTCTGGATGGATCTGCACAAAGACAGAAGGAGAAATATGGACCACCAGATTGTCTGAGACAACCGTGCGATCCAGGTGATAATGACCGCAAAAGACATGGAATATTTTGTGTGAATACCGAAGGGCAAGTTGTCTCATATCTTCCATTCCCGCAAATTGATATTTGGGCTCCATGTGTCGTGAATCTGCCTCTATCGGTGGATGGTGCATCACAATGATAACATGTTTACTGCTGTCAGCAATCATTGCGTCAAGCCACGACCACTGGTCTGATGACAATTGGCCCGACGATGTATCGAGAAACAAAATCCTTGTATCTGCCAGAACCCGGCTATAATACAGCTCGCCATAGTGTACCTCAGCAGAAAGACCAAAAGCCTGAGCCAGCATTACAGGGTTATCGTGGTTGCCAGGTATGGCGAGCACTTTTTCAAATCGACCATTTAATTGTTGGTGTATCCACCGATATATATCAGGATCGCCGTGTCGGTGGCACAAATCACCTCCCAGAATCAGAACTTTGTATCCTTCTTTTTCGATGTATTCCAGGGTTTTCTGGTATTGAAGACGAGTATCAATGTTTAGAGGCAAAGCTCCCTCGGTATCGATATGGAGGTCAGAGACAAATGCTATTTTCATTCGTTTAAAGGCTGATGTTGAATCCTGGATTTACATCTTTATGTTTCGATAAATTTCTGATAATCCCAGTAATCTGATTTTAAAGTTAAGGTATCAAGCCATCAATTTAGCAGGTAATCAAGTCGCAGGGTGACATTGCGTGGTGCTTCTATAAGGGCAGGCCTGAGGGTATATTCAGTATTAAGCAGGTTGTTGCAGAGAGCGGTTACTTTTAGACGGCCCGTATCCCATGACACACGGGTATCCAACAAGGTATAGCCTCTATTATTAACGTCCCTGTATTCACCGATGCCAAATATGTCAATATTGATGGGTGGCACTGATTCGAAAGCCTTGTCTACATTGATGACGTGACTGACCCGCTGCACTGCCCAGCCCCATTTAAACTTACCAAAAGACGCCTCAGCGTCCATTTTAAACTGATGCCTGGAGCGGTATTTGAGGACGTTGACCGGCTCAGAAACACTGTTTCGAATCTGCTCAGAGTTGTCGTAGTTTTTATAAGTTGGATTGATGTAGGTATATCCACCTATAACATTTATCGGTATTCCGAAAATACCAAGACGGCCGACGATGCCTGCCTCATATCCAAAAATGCGGGTGCTGCCCACATTTTGTGGTTGAAAACCGATACGATTGGACTCAAAGACAAAAGTAAATTCGATCATGTCTTCGTATTCTGACAAGAAAACCGAGCCGTCTAAAAAGCCTTTAAAAGCTCCCAAAGCAAAGCCCTGTTTTAAGCCCAGCTCAGAAGACCAGCCATACTCCGGATTGAGGGCTGGATTGGCAAGAATGGAAAAACCTCCAAACGTGGTCGTCACAAACCTCTCTGTGAGTGTCGGGTATCTGTATCCCTGTCCGAAGGATGCCCTAAACGTCGAATACTGTGCAAGCTTATAACTGGCTGAAATCCTGGAAATAAGTTGTCCATCAGAGACGACACCGCCAGGTATGGTGTCTCCCAGAAAATATTCAGGACTGTTTTGTTTTACATATTCGTATCTCAGTCCGGCAGCAACAATAAGTTTTTCAGAAAATGTCTTATCGGCCTGCAAATAAGCTGCATAGTTTGCAGCATTAAATATGGTATCACCAAGTATTTCGGAATCAACCCGTGTCCACTGCCCTACGGCCCCGGCCGTGAGGATGATACCTGCCTTTTCAATATTTCTCTGGAATTGATACTCAGAATACTGGTTCAGAGATTTATTGGATTGGTTGGTATTGTTTTCGTTGTTTATAAAAACTGTTCTGTTGAGCAACCGGTGGGTATTTCCATGACTATCCTGATATGATGCTGTTGGGTCGATATAAATACGGCGTGCCATCCTGTCTGAGACAGTACCTCTGAGTGGTTTCATGGCCCCTGAGCCGGGATTGGACCACAGAAAAAAACTGCTGCTATTGTTAAAATTACCAAACGTGTTGAGCCCAATCGAAAACTTGTCTGACACCCGATACCGCAGGTTTATATTGGCTCTGCCCCGTGTTTCATTGGTAAACTGATTATAACCTTCGAGCTTATTAAACAATCCGCTGGCGATAAAATCCAGATTGCCATATTTTTGTTTATGAACGGCAGTAAAGTTGGTTTCGTAACGCAGCGTGTCTTTCCACCATTTTTTTTCTTTGTCTTTGGGAGACATAAATACGGTGGCTGCTGCAGAAAAACGGGTCTCGGGCTGAGAAGTTGCATAAGAAGACCTAAAATTTATGATACCGTTAAGGGCCGCTGATCCATAAAGAGTAGATGCTGCCCCCTTGAGTATTTCTATCTGCGAAAGGTTTTCTACCGGAATGTCTCCCCAATTGGGGAAGCCGGCATCCGGCTGCAGGGCAGGAATGCCATCGAGCAGCATCATGACTCTGCTACCGGCACCATATGAATAACCTGAGCCACCCCTGATATTGGCCTGGCCGTCGAGAATCTGTACGCCGGGCACCTTGTTTAGAATTTTATCAGAGGATACTGAATTTACACTACGCAGCAGGTCTGGCTTCAGAATATCGATAGATACGGTGGATTTGGCCACGTTTTGTTCATATTTTGAGCCTGTAACTGTAACCTGGTCCAGGACTGAATTGGAAGCATCCAGATACAATATATCCGGTAAGTCGGATACAGAGCCTACTCTGAGTTCTCTGGTATTGTAACCCACATAGCTAAAAGTTACTGTCGCTGGAAACTGAAGGCCCGTAAAGGTAAAAACCCCGTTCTCGTCTGTGATGCCACCTTCACCGGCATAAACAATATTAACCCCCAGCAATGGTTCGCCGCTGCTTTTATCTAATACTTTTATCGATGGAGATTGGCAAAATACCGTTATGGGAGCAAAGAAAAGAAACAGCAAAAGACCCTTCATATAAAGATTTTTTAAAACCGAGATAAAAATAAAATAATTATCCGATTCCGGCCTTTTTGATACTAAAATAATAGATTTTCACCCAAAGGCCAAACAAAACCGAAAGCTGTTGTGCCCGGGACGCAAGGGTAATTTGTCTTTGTCCTGTTATTCTTCTTCTTCAGAACTGGAGACAATGGGATCTATCATCGGAAGGTTTAATAAACCTGCTTCTTCGCGGCTGAACGTAAAAAAGCCCATAACACCACCGTCTGACTTGGCAACCTGCTCAGCAAAGGTAACAAAGCCTTTGTACAGCTTAGCTCCTGTTTCCGGTTCCAGCTTTGCCAGGATATAGTTGATTTTGCTTAGTCTTTCTGATATGGCCTCTGTCCGCTCTTTGACTCCGGCAGGCATCAAGTCTCTGAAATGATCAAAGCTCTTATAAAATCTGTCATCGACCTCACTGTAAAACACCTTAAGGTCGGCCTTCATTTTATAGGACCTGATGTGTGTTATTTTTTTGGACCATTCAATCTCCGCGTCAGAGATATCACCATCAGCTCCCGCTATAAGCAGGGCTATCAGTGGGAATGCCTCATACAATTGTTCCAACTCCTCACTTCTCAGATGTCCTAATTCAACTGCCATGTTTGGTTTTTCAATTTTGCCGCAAAATTAGCTTTCTTCCACGATTTAAAGAAATGAAGCTTCACTTTTTATATTTGCTAAAGTCATAAAGTGATTTGTCGGCCCGCACATACAACTCCCTGAGGTAGTTGTTTCCGTCAAGCGAGTGATACAAGCTTACAATTTCATTCTGTCGCCCTGATACATATGGGCCAGGGTTGGCAGCATTGTATTTTCTAGGGCTTGGCAATATGGCTATTATCCTGGCTGCCTGCTGCAACGACAATCCTCCGGCATCTCTTGAAAAATAGGTAGCGGCAGCAGCATCCACTCCAAAGACCAAGGTTCCTGTTTCTGCTATATTTAGATAGGTCTGCAGGATTTTTTCTTTGGACCACAGAGTCTCTACAAGAAAAGTAAAATACAATTCCAGGCCTTTGCGTATATATGACCTTTGCGGAAAAAGAAAAGCATTTTTAGCCACCTGCTGGCTTATGGTGCTGGCACCAAATAGTTTTTTACCCCTACGATTTACCTTCATGGCTTTACCGATGGCCTCCAGATCCAAGCCTGAATGGAAGGGCAGATTCTGATCTTCGGATGCCATGGCACAGACCTTGATGTATGCAGACAACTGGGAGGATGACACCGGTGAATACCTCAGGGTGCCTTTGTCCTCAAACAATCGGGTAACCATAAGCAAGGTAAATGGCGGATTGATAAGTCTGTACAGCAGTACCCATGCTACAGTAACCATCAGAAAGACGACAATGATATCTTTGTATTTTGTCCTGAGCCAGCCGGTTATGGATTTTACATATCTGTTCATAATTTACCTGATCTTGATACGCAGCTTATTGACCAGATCAGACGTGTCCTGAGTGTGCAGCACTTCAAGGATATTGGGATATACCTGCCTTTTTTTACTGAAAAAGCGGGACATGGTCATCCATACGGCTTTTTCGATGTCTTCCGTAGCCTGAGGA
>JAKQGD010000391.1 GCA_029573365.1 Bacteroidota bacterium
CGTCTCCGGCCATGCTTGATGGACTGATGGTAGAATATTACGGAGCCATGACGCCACTTACACAGGTGGCCAATATCAGCACTCCCGATTCGAGGACCATCAGCATACAACCGTGGGAAAAAAAGATGCTAGGAGCCATAGAAAAGTCCATCTTTGAAGCCAATCTCGGTATCACACCCATGAATGATGGCGAAGTAGTGAGGCTGACCATCCCGCCTATGAGCGAGGAAAGAAGGGTTTTGATGGTTAAACAGGCTAAACAAGCCGCCGAAGAATCAAGGGTCGGAATTCGCAACCACAGGCATAAGATCATGGACTTTATCAAAAAGAAGGTTAAAGAAGGCTTCCCTGAAGACGTGGGCAAAAAGAAAGAGGAAGAGGTCCAGAAAACGATAGAACGCTATATGGCCAATATCGAAAAAATGATCGAACACAAAGAAAAGGATATAATGACTGTCTGATGTCCCGTATACATATCATCAGATGAAACCGGAAAGGCTTGTCATATTTTTTGGCAGGCCTTTTTTGTGTCCTTAGGCATAAGTTTACGTAACTTTACTTCCACATAATTAACCATACAAGTTATGAGAACACTTAAAATCATCGCATGGACTCTCTTAGCAATCATTATGATTCTGAGCGGAATTTCGGCAATAATTTCTAAAAAAGTTACTGCCCGTGCAGAGAAAAGCCTGGGTGTTCCGCCTATGGTTGCCTACAACATCCTTAACAACACAGGTCATACATCGACCTGGCTTGGCCTGCCCGGCATTGATACGACCTATGTACTGAATTGTGCCGGCATCAGTACGGGCACAGGGGCAAGCTGTGATTACAACAGCAAGCAGGCGGGCAGCGGTGTGATCCGCATCCTTAACAGCAGCAGCGACAGCACAGCCCTGGCTGACGAACGTAACGAAGGCAGCACTACATTTTATAAATTCAGGTTCACAGCCGGGGACAGCAATAAGGGTAGCATTATAGCAGAAGCCTCGTCTGTTTCAGGATTCTGGTCTAACCTGTTTAACTTTTACCACCGGTTGAGGCTCGAAAAACAACTCGATCACAGCCTGAAAAGACTGGCAGAACTGGCCCAAAAAAGATATACACAGGGCGTATACAATGGCTATACCATCACCAGAAAACAAATGGACCCTAAATACTTTATCACCTTCAGGTCAGAGGTGGAGTTTGGCAATGCGTCTAAATATTACAGCCAAAACATCACTGCTTTGTACCAAAGAGCTCTCGACGCCAAAGTTACGGTATCCGGCAATCCATGCGGCCTGTTTTATAAATGGGATGACAAGACCGGAAAAACAGATATGGCTGCAGCCTTGCCCGTACTGGCAGCGTTTACCATCAAGGATGCCGAATCGATAACCATACCTGCGGGCGAAGCCCTCTTCCTGGAATTTACGGGAGACAACTCAAAATCCGGACCCGCACACACATCTATGGACGAATACATGTCTGACCACGGACTAAGAAACCTGCCTCCGGTCATCGAAGAATACCTCACTGATCCAACACGTGAACCTGACCCGTCAAAATGGATCACTCACATCATTTATTATGTCGAATCTGCCAGATAAGCACAACTGAAAGGCCAGTAGGCATGAACGATTCAGAAAATATCAACAAAACCCATGGGCAGGGTTGCAGCAAAGACTGGGTTATCTGCATGAATGACCTGAGTCGGGATCGTATACCCTTTATTTTTGTACTTGACTTTGAATTAAAGAAACCATTAATATACCGGATCGATTCGATGTCCGACAGTATATATTATAAATTTCGTGATGTAAAAAATTATACACTTTCGGGCACCAAATCAAGACCCCTGCGGTTTGAATCGTTTCCTATGCCTTACGGCGAATATAAGGACGCCTTTTCCAGGGTGGTGGAGGAAATCAGCTATGGCAATTCTTTTCTAGTCAACCTGACTTTTCCCACCAAAGTCGTCACCAACTACAGCCTCAAAGAACTTTTTGAGATAGCTCAGGCCAGGTACAAATTATATTTTTCAGACAGGTTTATTGTCTTTTCGCCGGAGACCTTTGTAACCATTGAAGAAGGCAAAATCCGAACCTTCCCCATGAAAGGCACCATAGATGCCTCGGTAGAAAATGCAGCTGCCTCTATTATGAGTGACCTAAAGGAAGCATCAGAGCACCATACCATCGTCGATCTGCTTAGAAACGACCTCAGCAGGGTGGCCAGAGATGTCAGAGTAGTCAGATTTAGGTATATCGACCAGATAAAAACATCTTTTAAGACACTACTGCAGGTCAGTTCTGAGATCGAGGGAACACTAAAGTCTCCGATATACGGCACCCTCGGTGATATTTTCTGCACCTTGCTGCCTGCGGGAAGCATCAGTGGTGCTCCCAAGAAAAAGACACTGGAAATCATCCAAAACTCTGAAAACGCCCCCCGGGGCTATTATACCGGTGTTTTTGGTATCTTTGACGGCACAAATGTGGATTCGGCAGTGATGATCAGATACATCGAAAACCGCGACGGGACACTGGTTTATAGAAGTGGCTGCGGTATCACAAGCATGAGCGATTGCAGAAGCGAATATCAGGAAATGATTGACAAAGTGTATGTCCCGGTTGGTAGAAAGTATTAAGATACAAGGGGGTAAAATCTGGAATGCCGGCTTGCATGAAGCCAGAGCCAACAGATCACGAGGTCAGTTATTCGGCACCACATCTCCTCTGGGTCTGGCACCATCCATACAGCCTTATCTTACAGATCTCAAAGGGACATATAAATGCCGCGTGCTTTTTCGCGAAAGCGTAGAAGATATACAACTGACACCCTACTCCATCAGAATTATCAGCTCTGCCATGCTTGTAACAGCCGATGGCACTGACTATCCACATAAATACGAAGACCGAAGTCAACTGGATGCTCTCTTCAGTCTCAGAGGCTCATGTGATGAAATTATCTTAGTTAAAAATGGCCTGATAACAGATGCTTATTATTACAATCTTCTGTTTGAAAAAAACGGAAGGCTTTTTACACCTGCGACTCCTGTGCTCATGGGTATACAAAGGCAAAAGCTTATCAGCAAAGGGCTCGTCACAGAGACCGACATACCAGCGACAGAAATAGGAATATATGACAGGATCCATTTTATCAATGCCCTGACCCTTCCGGGAAAAGTGGTACTCACACCTGACAAGGTCAGCAGACAAGACAGTAAAACATGTTGAGAGCCGTATCCTTTATTGTCAACCATATGCCCTGGCTGATCAAGATGGTTCTTAACATGGCTGGTTTTGTCCTGGCCCGGGTAGTCAGATACAGATCACAGGTTATCATGGACAACCTGCGGCAGTGTTTTGGTCACAAAATGAATGAAGGAGCCCTCAAGTCTGTCCGCTATAAATACTATGCCACACTCATCAGGTACCTTGACGAAAATCTGGAACGTATTTCCAAGCCAACCGCGGAAAGTATTAAAAAAATTTCTTTGAAGGACGCCGAAAAATGGCAAAAAATACTCCAACAGGCTCCCACCATCATTTTGGCATCACACTATGGAAACTGGGAATACAACCTCTCGCTGCTGCCTGCCCTCACCGGCAACAGGACTATATGTTTTTACAAGCCCCTTTCCAGCCGATTTTTTGGAAATATTATGGCCTACATACGCAATAAACATGGAGTGGAGATCCATCCCTCAGATCAGGCAGCCAGAGTACTGGCTTCAAACAGGAATTTGCCGGTGTCCTTTGTATTTATTGCAGACCAGACGCCATTAAATATGAACGGTGTATACTGGAACAGTTTCCTGTCACGGCGTACGCCCTGGCTTACTGGGGCCGAAAAAATAGCTGTCAGGTACGGAATGCAGGTGGTCTATATCAGGCAGCAACCCATGCCCCGGGGCAGCGGACTTTATTACCGACTGGAGCCTGAACTGATTACTTATGATGCCTCAAAAGAAGATCCGGACTTCATAACAGAAAAGTACACGAGACTGCTTGAAGCAGAAATAGAGGCCATGCCCGAATACTGGCTCTGGTCACACCGCAGGTGGAAGAGGGCCCATCTGTCGTCTGCACAATAGTAATTATCTGAGATCTGCGGATATTTCATTTAGTCATATTTTAGTTTTAACTGTAGTTGCAGCTTACAAGTCGTCACTGGATTTTGGGCGAACCAGGATGTTCCATTTAAAACCCTTTACCTTGATGGATTCGTGGTCCGTGGTCTTCATGGGCAATACTTTGGAGCGAGGCTCCCGGTAATTGTGTATGTCCGTTACCTTGTTTTCGTCAAGATTGAAAGTCATATTTGAAGCTTCGGTGGTATTGACACCTGAGTAGCCTTTTTCTTTGTCATACAAATAATACACGACCTGGGCATCGCCGACAACATCCATACGGTATATCTTTCCGTCACGGAATCCGGCCTCAAGAAACCTCCCTTTGATCTGATTAAAAAAGATAAGGTCTTCGCTGCTCAGTATGATGGCCTGCTGGCGAACGGTCAGTTTGTCCATCTTCTTGTTTTTCATGAAGATATCTATGGTATCTCCCGCTATCTGCGAACTGTCTGACCATACAAAAGGTGCTTTGAAGAGGGTAAA
>JAKQGD010000396.1 GCA_029573365.1 Bacteroidota bacterium
CTGCTGCAGTTCTTGCGAGTGGCAATCTCCCTGAAGGTACTGTAATAGGGTGGACAGGTTTTGGCACGGTTGACAGTGGGGCTGCTCCGGGGGGTGTTACAGGCGCTACCTCTGTTATCGGTACACATGGTGGAGCTTCCCCTGGAGGTAGCAGGAGTGGCATACATTTTATACATCCAATTTCAACTCCTTGTATCGTAGTGGCTGATGACGGAAAAACAGCAAAAGCCACATTCCATTCCCTGGGCTTTGAAGGGGGATGGTGTTATGGCATGTATGCTAATGATTACATTAAAATAGATGGGAAGTGGTATATCTGGCATATGAAATGGCTTCGTTGTTTTAAAACCAGTTTTTATAAATCATGGGATGATCAGACAATTGATGAAATTTATGAATTTACTCAGGGCAAAAAAGATGAATGGGGATTCCCAATAGTGGATTCACGTATAGATTATAGTTATTTAAATGCTCCAGGCAAGGTTGTCAAAACAATTACTGCGCCGAAACCCTATAAAACATGGACAGAAGAAGATGAAAATGGCGGATGGTGGAAGCGTGAAACTATAGAGCCTTAATAAAAGGAGGAGTAATCATGGGTACGAAGAAAAGTATTTTAATTATAGTCATTGTGTGCGGATTTTTTATCAGCTGTTTTCTAGCAGGCTGCAGCAGCTCTGTTGATGAAAGAATCAAAACCCTGGAGGAAACCGTCAAGGCCCTTGACCTTAAAGCCACGCGTGCGCAGGATGTCCTTGACATAATGTGTCTTCAGGCCAGGTATGAGGCCATACACAGCAGCCAGGAGAACCTGACATGGATGCTCTATGCAGACAGGCCTGATTCTTCTGATGAAGTGACCCACAGCAAGATAATAGGTTATGAATACATCAAAATGCAATTCACAGACCGTCAAAAGTTACTTGAGCTTTACCATGCCGGCAAACTGCCTGAAGGCACTGTCATACATGAATTTGATGCTTCTGCCTTTGCCGGCGCTGCTGCCTCCGGCGGTGTTCCCTCTGGATTCGGCGCCTCCTCAAATAAAGCTGTCTTTGGCACCGGCAGGAGCAGTATTC
>JAKQGD010000415.1 GCA_029573365.1 Bacteroidota bacterium
TGCCGTGTTTGTGGGCAGAAGCCACGATGGAGATCAGTTCCTCTTCATGTCGGGGTATGGCTACAGCCAGAGGCCGCACTTCATACAGGGAAGCGTCGGTGGAGTACAGGGCCAGGCTCAGGTCATCGGTCCTGACGGACCCGGCCTGGGAGTCAGTAAGCTCCTCGAGAAACGCTTTTATGTTTGTTACAGATTCCATATTATAAGCAGTGACAAAGTTACACGGATAATCGGCTGTTGCCAAATGCAGTGTGGATTTAAGTTTAATTACCTTAATTTATCACCCGGCCTTCATTTTATAAAATACACAAGTAAAACCACGGGTAAATCAAAAACTTTTAAATGGCTGGTTTTGTAGCCAACAGATGTGGAAATCGTAAAATCAGCATCACGAAATCCTCGCCCAGTCTTTGTGTTTTTTACGCAGCTTTGCCACCTGCGTCCTGATGCTTTGATGGATGTCTTTTTCCAGATTGGAGTCGTTTTCTATGATGCGGAGGGCTATGTTTCTGGCTGCATCCATGATGGCTGTGTCAGCACTTATGTTTAACAGCTTAAAATCAAGGAGTCCGCTTTGCTGCGTTCCCTGTATGTCACCTGGCCCTCTGAGCTTCAGATCTGCCTCTGCTATCTCAAAACCGTTGGTCGTCCGCACCATGGTAGCTATACGTTCGCGGCCCTCCTTTGATATTTTATAGTCGGTCATCAAAATGCAATACGACTGTTCGGCACCACGGCCCACTCTTCCCCTGAGCTGGTGCAACTGTGACAATCCAAATCTTTCCGTATTTTCTATGACCATGATGGAGGCATTAGGCACGTTGACGCCTACCTCTATCACAGTTGTGGCCACCATAATCTGTGTCTGCCCTGTGACAAAACGCTGCATCTCGGCATCTTTGTCGGCGGCTTTCATCCTGCCATGCACCACGCTGATCTGAAAGTCCGGCGGTGGAAAATATTGCAACAACCTCTCGTATCCGTCCTGCAGGTTTTTAAGGTCCAGTTTTTCTGATTCCTCGATAAGAGGGTAAACGACATATATCTGCCGTCCTCTGGCTATCTCTGTATGCATAAACTGGATGAGCTCGGCCCTCGCTGATTCATACTTGTGGATGGTCTTGATCTCCTTGCGGCCCGGAGGCAGCTCATCGATGATCGATACCTCTAGGTCGCCATAAAGTGTCATAGCCAGAGTTCGCGGTATAGGTGTGGCTGTCATGACCAGAATATGTGGTACGAAGTCTTCGTTTTTTTTCCACAGACTGGCCCTTTGTGCTACACCAAACCTGTGCTGCTCATCGACGATAGCCAGCCCCAGTTTGTGGAAAACCACATTTTCTTCTATCAGGGCATGGGTGCCCACGATGATGTGTATGTCACCCGTAAGGAGTCCTTCCAGTGCCTCTGTTCGTTTTTTGCCTTTGACACTGCCTGAGAGATAGGCCACCCGGATGTCCATGTCGGCAGTGAGGCCCGTTATTGTTTCAAAATGCTGCTGTGCGAGGATCTCTGTGGGAGCCATCAGACACGCCTGTAATCCGTTGTCAATAGCCATAAGCATGGAGAGCAGGGCTACGATGGTCTTGCCCGAGCCTACATCCCCTTGCAGTAGCCTGTTCATTTGGGTGTGCTTGCCTAGGTCGGCTCTGATTTCTCGTATCACTTTTTTCTGGGCCCCCGTGAGTTGCCAGGGTAGCTTGTGGTGGTAAAAATGATTAAACACGGGGCCGATGACCTCAAACGGAACACTGCGGTACTTAATGCGGCGGTAAGCTTTGCTGAGGAGCAGTCTGATCTGAACATAAAAAAACTCCTCAAACTTGATACGGTTTGTGGCCAGTTCCTTCTGTTGTTCGTTGGCCGGAAAATGGATCCACTGCATGGCTTCAAAACTGCTGCATATCCTGAGCTTTTCAGTCACATAGGCAGGGAGGGTTTCTGGCAGGTCCGTAGGTGTCAGTGTGGCCAGCAGGCCCTTGACTATCTTTCGACGTCCCCGGCTGTCGAGGCCTTTGGCATCCATTTTTTCGGTGCCCGGGTACACAGGGTCAAAAGTTTTGGATACTGTGACCGATGCTTCTGACAGCAACTCCATCTCGGGGTGGGGCATAGACTTAATGCCGTTAAAATCCGATACCCTGCCAAAAACGATATACTCCTCGCCGGTTTTGAGCGTTTTTTCTATCCATGAGGCCCCTTGAAACCAGACCAGCTCCAAAAATCCGCTGGCATCTTTAAATACACCCTTGACATACTGGCGGCTGGATTTTGACTTAACTTTCTCCAGTGACAGCAGTGTACCCTTGAGCTGTACCAGATCATTGTCAGAAGTAAGGTCCTTGATGAGGTGAAACCGGGTCCTGTCTATATACCTGAATGGAAAGGCGTACAGCAGGTCTGACACAGTATGGATATTGAGTTCCTTGCGGAATGTCTCCCCCCTGGACGGACCTACACCTTTTACATATTCTACAGGTGTATCAAGGATGTTTGTCGGTTGGCCCAATGGTTGTTGTCCTTTTAATGGTTGTCAATTTTTGCAAATGTATTACTTTTGTGGCAATCCTTAATCGCATGGAAAGCAAAAGACAGCTTCAACTGGGTGAACTCCTCAAACGACACTTTGCATCAGTACTGATGGAACACGGGCCTTATATATATGGTGACGCCTTTGTTACTGTCACCCACGTTAAGGTCGCTCCCGACCTCTCTGAGGCCAAGGTTTACCTCAGTGTGTTCAATGCCACTGACAAGACATCGGTCGTAAACAGAGTGTCAAACCATACCCACGTGCTCAAGCAGGCCCTCGTATCGAGGATCAAACATCAGATCAGACGTATCCCCAGGATTGTTTTCTTTGAAGACGAAACCACCGACGAGATGTACAAGGTGGACGAGATGTTCAGAAGCATAAAGACTATGTACCCTCCATCTGCACACGAGGAGGAATAAAGGCCATCCAAACTAAGTTTTGTAGTATTAACATTTTATTTAAAATCATACTGTAAAGGCTGTAATTTCAGACGTCCGGCAAATTAATATTTATTTTGTGGGCTTTGTGTTAACAATCAGAAAAATACATATGTGGTCGGGCATTATATGATTTTGATTTAGGTAGCAAGGGTAACATAAATCATAACCTGGTCTAACTTAAATCATATTTTAAGGTCTGAAAAGCCCATAATCTTGTGGTGTATTTCGATAACAACAAAAAATATATCACGATGAGAAATTTAATTTTAATCCCGGTAACAATGATGGTCTTCCTTTTACTTGGAGGGTTGGCAACGGCCCAGGGCAAGTTTATGACCAAGACCGCCAATATGACTGTAGAAGGAACATCCACACTGCACGACTGGCATATGAAGTCATCATCCGCTGAGGTATCTGCAATGATAGAAAAAGATGCTGCCGGAAAAGTCACAGCTGTCAAGAGTATGAGTTTTACGATGGCTGCCAAGTCACTCAAAAGCGGCAAAGATGCCATGGACAAAAATGCATACAAGTCTCTTAAGACAGACCAGAACCCAAACATTACTGCCACACTTAAAAAGGCCGATGTCACTGCCAAGGACGACAAAACCTTCCTGGTAAAAGCTGTTGTAGCCCTTACGGTAGCTGGCAAGACCCTGGATACACCGCTGGAAGCTACCATCGTAAAAGTTAGCGACACCAGTTACACCATCAAGGGATCCAAGTCCTTTAAAATGAGTGCCTTTGAAGTCAAACCCCCATCCTTTATGATGGGAGCCGTCAAGACCGGCGACGATGTAACCCTGAAATTCGATTTGACCTTAAATCAGTAAAAATTAATAACCAATAATAATTTTATTAACCTTTAAACAAAAACAATATGAGACCTTTATTTAATCTTTTCAGTCTAATTGCCTTCACATTGTTTGTGACAGGACTTTCAGCCCAGATTCAGTATACAAGGGAAACCAACAAAGATGGTATGAATGTCTTTGAACCATCAAAGGACGATGCCACAGTATACGAGGGATTTAAACTTAGGATAGGTGGTGCTTTTACACAAGGATATCAAAGCCTGTCACACGAAAACCAGGACACATTCAAATTAGCTACTAAAAAACTTTATGCAATGTCAGGCGGTTTCAACCTGGCTGCTGCAAACCTCAATTTCGACGTTCAAGTCGAGGATGGTATCAGGGTTTATCTTGAAAACTACATGGCCTCCAGGCACCACAATGAGTTCTGGGTCAAGGGTGGATACATTCAGATAGACAAACTGCCTATGTTTAACAATCCTGAATGGTACACCAAGTACTTGAGAGTAAAAATAGGACACATGGAAGTTAACTATGGTGACCAGCACTTCAGAAGATCTGACGGAGGTAATACCATTTTCAACCCGTTTGCCGAAAACCACATTATGGACCAGTTTGCCACAGAAATTGGTGGTGAAGTTTATGTTTTCCCTGCCAAAGGCTTCATGTTAATGGGTGGTATGACCGGTGGATTGATCAGAAATGATATCTTTGATTACAGTACCAATACAGGTACAGCTGTAAAGAAAAGAGGTCCTGCTATCCTCCTTAAGCTTGCTTATGACAATAAAGCATCCGAAGACCTCAGATACAGACTTAGTGCTTCCATGTATTCAAATGCAGAAACACCAAGGTCAACAATATACTCTGGTGACAGAACAGGTTCCAACTACTTCGGAGTAATGGAAAACACAGCCTTCAATGCCACAAATAGTTTTACTAGCGGCAGATTTAGTCCGGGTACATTAAACAAGGTTACAGCCATCATGATTAACCCATTTGTGAAGTTTAAAGGAATCGAATTGTTTGGTACTTACGAAATCATGAATGGCAAAGCCATTGCCGAAACAGATAACAGGAAAACCACTCAGTTGGCAGTTGAAGGTCTTTACAGATTCATTAAAAATGAGCAGGCTTTTGTCGGTGTCAAATACAACACAGTGACCAGCAGATTGCAGGGTTATACCACAGACGTTACAATCGACAGGCTGGCATTTGCAGCAGGATGGTTCCCAACTAAAAATCTCCTTCTCAAAGGCGAATATGTAAACCAGACTTTTGATGGTTTCAATGGAAATGACATCAGACAAGATGGTAGCTTCAAAGGTGTTGTAATCCAGGCAGTAGT
>JAKQGD010000423.1 GCA_029573365.1 Bacteroidota bacterium
TTGAAGTGTTTTTTCAGGAAAACCGACAGTTTTTTACTGAAGGTACCGAGCTTTTTAACAAAGGCCAGCTGTTTTATTCCCGCAGAATAGGAGGTCTGCCACTGCACTACTTTGATGCTTTTTTTCAGGCTAAGGAAGGAGAGACTCTGGTATCCAATCCTGAGACAACACAACTGATCAATGCCACCAAGATATCAGGTAGGACCACCAAAGGAACAGGTATCGGGTTTTTTAATGCCATCGTAGGCCAGCAGCATGCCACTTACAGGCACGAAAATGGCACCGACAGAAAGATAGTTACCAATCCTGTCACCAATTACAACTCTTTTGTCATAGACCAGAATCTTAAAAACAATTCGTTTGTCAGTGTGATGAACAGCAATGTCTACAGGCTGGGTGATGATTATGACGCAAACACCACAGGTGTTTTTTACAACTTCAAAACCAAGGACCAAAGGTATTTCGTCTCAGGAAACGGCGTGCTTTCACAGCAGTTTTTCACCGACGCCACCTCCAGGGGGCATACTTACAACATATCCCTCGGCAAAGCCAGTGGCAACTGGACCTACGAAGCCGGACACGGCGTGGAGTCCGATACTTATGACCCCAATGACCTGGGTTTTTTATACAGCCCCAATGAAAAATACTATTATATTTCCGGAGGTTATTCTCAGTTTAAGCCAAAAAATCAGAAAATACAGCAGTACAATATCAATAGTTTTATCAATTATTCCAGGCTTTACAAGCCAAATGTGTACAATGATTTTTCCATTAATCTCAATACCTTCGTTCTGTTTAAATCGAGGTTTGCATTTGGTGTAAACAGCAGAATAGAACCTGCCCTGACCTATGATTATTTTGAGCCTCGGACTCCGGATTTCTCCAGATTTCTTACCTGGCCTAAAAATTATCGTTTTGGAAGTTTTGTTTCGACCGACTACCGCAAACCCTTCGCCTTTGATGCAGGCTTTTCGTACCGTACTTTTAATGCCGATCCAAGGAAATATCTCAGCATTTCACTCGATCCGAGAATCAGGTTTTCGGATAAGTTCAGTATGTTTTTCAGCAGCAGTATTTCGGACATCCGCCTCGAACCAGGCTACGTAAACCGTTCTCTCGTGCAGGAAGACATCGATGGCATGGCACCATCGGACATCCTTATGGGGATGCGTAACAGGCTGATTATTGACAATTCCGTGACGGGCAGGTATATTTTTAACAATCTTATGGGGATAAATCTCAGAATCAGGCATTACTGGGACAAGGTGAGATACCAGCATTTTGGACGGCTGGGGCAAAATGGTTTTCCTGAATTATTGTCATTTGACGGTCACGATGCTGATGGCAATCCTGTATTTGACCGCAATGTCAACATTTTTAACATCGACCTGCAATACAACTGGCGGTTTGCTCCAGGCAGCGATATGATTATAGTCTGGAAAAATCAGGTTTTCAATACGGACCGGGAATACAACCGCAACTACCTGCAAAACCTGGGGGGAGTTTTTGATTCGTACCAAACCAATGATTTTTCGGTACGTATCCTTTACTATCTCGACTATCTTTATCTTTTCCCCAGGAAGAATGACCCTGTCCAGATGTAAAACAACATGCAGGCTCTTAATCAGCAGATTATTCTTATTGCCAGAGGCAATACCTCAATTTCTGCATCTCCCCTGCCGAAGATTTCGCCATCGGCTTCCATACGGTTTTGATCTCCTTTTATACTGACCCGGATGGTATGGCCTTTGTGGTAACTGATGCCGGGATGGGTCAGCCATTTACCTCTCCTGAGGTTAATATAATTGGCAAGGTATGTCCACACAGTGACATCACCTACGATGGTGAGATCAAGAAGTCCGTCACTGGGGTCGGCACCCGGATGGATTACCACACCACCTGCCAAGGTGCTGCTATTGCACACAGCAGTCATCATCATCCGACCCTCGAAGACCACCTTACCATCGGCAGTAACCGTAGCCTGTGGCTTGGAAAATCCGAGAAATGACCTTATGATTGATATGGTGTACGACAAACTGCCGGGCAGGCCCCACTTACGTTGCTCACCAAACAATGTGGCCGTGTAACCACCTAGGCCTATATCGGCAATATTGATAAAATACCTGATCTGCCGACCTTCGTCAAAACGAATAACTGCCGCGTCAAAAAGCCTGTAGTCACCTGCCAGAATAGCTGTTTTTAACCTTGCATACGAAAAAGTCACCTGCCGGGCTCTGCAAAAGTCATTGCCCGAACCATTGGGTACCATGACCATAATCACATCCCTGTTGCCCGACTGGAGCAAGCCATTGGCCACTTCGCTGAAAGTGCCATCTCCGCCTACGGCCACACACACTTTGACATCGTTTAATGCGGAATGGAAGGCAAGGCTGACCGCATGGCCCTTGTATTCTGTTTTCAGGACTTCTGACCTTCCAAAAGCGTCGCTCAACTCCTTGTCATTTATGAGTTCAGACATTTCTGGTGTAAGCTTTTTCAGAGCATTTACTATAAAAACAAGACCCGTCTTAGTGTCGTCCTTAGCGTACATGGTTATCAGGAATCATAGCATACATTGATCTATATCAGCAAAATACTCAACAAAACTACATTAATTTTGGATATGCAAGTTTTCCTGGTTCTTTTGCTAAAACGGGGCATCTAACAGGAAGGCGATTATTGAAACAACAGCCCCAAAGTGTATGTGTGTAACAAATATATTATCCTCCTGATTTTGATATCAGGAATTATGTGTTCCTGGATCCGTATCACCGGTCAGGGAGGAGATAC
>JAKQGD010000425.1 GCA_029573365.1 Bacteroidota bacterium
TCCGGCCTGCTGCATCGGTGACTGTCCAAATAACAGAATGGATACCTACGGGCACCTGTCCTGATGGAAACAGCGAAGTAAAGTTATTGGCTGCTGTCTGTCCCGGACAATTATCGCCGGTAGTTGGCGTACCAAGACTTACACCTGTCGCATAGCACTGACCAGCATTGGCATTTGCTGTGACAGGGGCCGGGCAATTGATGGTTGGATTCTGATTGTCCACGACCGTGACAGTCTGTCCGCAAGTCGCTGTATTTCCTGAAAAATCAGTTACGGTCCAGATGATGGTATTTGTACCTACCGGCACTTGTGTAGCTCCTGAAAAATTGGACCCCATAAACATGGCTACAACACCCGTTATTCCGCAATTGTCATCCACAGTCGGTACACCCAGTATGACATTGGTAGCGAAACAAGCACCCGGGTTTGCATTAACGGTGATGGCCGGTGGACAAATAATCTCTGGTTTGACCGTATCCTGCACAATAACCGAGGCATTGCAGGTAGAAGTATTGCCACATGGGTCGGTTACCGTCAGCACCACATTAATGGGCGGCCCTCCGAACTGTACATCATTGCAGGCAAAAAACAAAGGTATATTAGCACTGAAGCTCAGCTCTCCCCCACAGTTATCAAAACTTCCATTGTCTAGCTCTTCGGCCTCAATGGTCGCTTCGCCATTGCCGTCAAGGTATACAATAGTGGTGCCACAAACAGCGGTGGGAGGCGTGGTATCGTTGATCACAATGATTTGTATACAAGTGTCAGCATTGCCGGAGGTATCACTAATCGCATAGGACCTTTCAATGATGATATGACTGGGACATATGCTGTCAGCAGTCATGTCACCTACCCACACAAGCGAAGTGGAATCAAGTGCAGTTTCGTCCTCGGCACTTCCACCAGCATCAGTAAATTCTTCAAAATCGGCATATGGGGCTGGTGGCGTACACTGTGCATAGAGTGTATCGGGACACTTTATATCGGGTGGTGTGTTGTCAAAAACTGTCACATTCATGCAGCAGGATGCCGTATTACCGCTCAGGTCTGTGGCTGTCCAGCACACTACAGTAGTGCCAAGGGGATAGTCTCCGCTGGCATCGTCGGTGCCATTAAAATCGTTTGATATGGTAATCTGTGCCTCCGGTGTGCAGTTGTCAGTGGCTGTCGGCTGTCCTACTTCCACATAGGTAAGGTCCATCCTGTCTCCCACAGGTGACACCCTTCTGCCGTCCTCGTTATTGCCGACTGACACATCATCAGGACAAATGATCACAGGTGGCTGCGTGTCAATCTTGATGGATTGTCGGCAAATGGCTGATGAGGGAAGGGGCGGACAGACGTCTTCCACATTCCATGTAATGGAATACAAGCCATATGACCAAAATCCCAGATTTATGGTCGCCGGGTAGGGTGCCGTCAGGATGGTGGTTTGTCCATTGGGCAGGGTATAAGACATAAATGTAATATTGCCACAGGTGGATACAGGGGTCTGTACCACAACCTGGGCCATACAATTGGCATCAGCCATCAATACCAGCGGTGGCGGGCAATTGATGGTGAGCGGTGATGCGAGGTTCACGTTTTTGGGATGGTTCCCCTCTTTTAGATTTGTCTTTTTACTGTTTAAATTAAAATACCCCGAAACAGGATACACTACGGCCCCCACAGTTACTGACAGAACCATCAGCAGGAGGAAAATCGGCTTTTGCTTCATGACAAATTTGTTTACTCAATTAAAAATGGTCGTGTTTTTGGAATGGGACCTTGAATAAATCAAATCTTGCTTCATATAAAACAAACATTATGCCATATTTATAAATTATGAAAAAAATTAATATGTATTTTCTATTTTTTGATATTTTGGCTTCCGCCAATGGTTTTAACACGACGGTTTGGTCTTTTCTGAGTGAAAACACGCTTTAATAAACAGCATTAAGAATACTAAGACTAAAAAAACTATGCATCATATTTTTTCAGACTGTTATCTCACAGCGTTCCTACTTTTTACGAGTTTGCCGTAAATTCTTATCTTTGCCAGTCTTATGTTGGAGAGACTTTTTAACATATTTAAATCAAAACCTGCTGAACCCGATACGATGAAATATCTTGTAGCCGGCCTGGGAAATATAGGTGCTGAATACGAAGGCACAAGGCATAATATTGGCTTTGATGTAGTGGATTTGTTGGCCCGGGAGCTCGAATCCGGTTTTAAAATGGACAAACTGGGCGATGTTGCCGAATGCAAATACAAAGGCCGCACACTCGTTTTGTTGAAGCCAACCACCTATATGAACCTCAGTGGCAAAGCTGTAAAATACTGGATGGATAAGCTGAAAATACAGCCGGAAAATCTGATTGTCATCGTAGACGATATCCACCTGGACCTGGGCAAAATGCGGCTTAGGGACCGGGGCAGCGACGGTGGGCACAACGGACTAAAAGATATCCAGGATAAGCTGGGTCATACTCATTATTATAGGCTCAGACTAGGCATAGGCAACAACTTCCATGCAGGGCAGCAGTCCAATTACGTACTTGGCAAATGGAAACCTGCAGAAGAAAAAGCAGTAAATGAGATGGTCACCAATGCAGTCATTGCTGTAAAAAACTTTGTTACCATAGGCTTTAAACCTACGGTTGACGCCCTCAACAAATAAGCCGGCGATCCATTTGGGTCTCAGGATTGTTATAATTTTACATTTTTAAATCATTAGGTCATGACCTGGAAAGAAGAAAACAATACATTACAGGCTTCCCTCAGGTTTCCTGATTTTGCTACCGCCTGGGCATTTATGACAGAAGTAGCTTTTCTTGCCGAGAAGATGAATCACCACCCATCGTGGTCCAATACTTACAACTTTGTGCACATCACTCTTTGTACACACGATGAGGGAGATATTGTCACAGAAAAAGACATCAAGATGGCTGAGAAAATCTCATTTATTTACAGGAAGTACCACGATGGCTGATGTTAAATTCAGTCTATGTTAATACCTTCTCTGCGGAGCCTGTCTACCAGTATGGACCCAAAAGCTTCCACCGGGGTCAGGACACCAAACGGCAGGGTTTGATTTTTTAATCTGTCCAGCAGCGTAAATGCTGCCTGGGAAAAAATCTTTGAAGTTTCGTTGTACCCCGGATCGCCTCCGGAAATGATGGTTCGTGCCTCCTTATCACCCGCCTTGCCTGTACAAATAACTTCAAATCTGCTTTTGGCCCTACGTTCTTCCGAGGGTCCTGTTCCTGGTTTAAACCGGCTCAGCAGCCGATTCCTGAAGGTTTTAAACCTTACGAGTGCCATGGCGGCAGCTATCGGGCCTACCGTGGTTATGACTTTCCAAAGTGACGACCTGACAAAATACTGTGCATAGGAAACAGCCTCTCCGTACTCAGCAGGCAGCCTGCTTATACTTCGTCTCACTATGTGTGGGTCTACGACAGGCATAGGTATAGCCCAGCCGTTTATATCTTTGCTGTAATGTATGCGAAGCTTCTGTCTGGGTGCGTCAGGATGCCTTTTGATACGCACCTTGCTGGTCTTGCCTTTTGCCTCCATATGCAGAGCCTGTACAGCCGTGATAAAAGTTCCTGCCGAAAATGTTGCATTGGTTCTGATATAGGCCTTGAGCATTTTGGGTCGGTCTGCAGGCAACTTTTTGGCTGTAAGCCATGCGGCATAATCAGCCGGAATACTGTCAAATCCGCAACAGTTGACAATACACAATTTCTTGTTTACTGCCTTGTCATGAAAGGCCAGGTAAGTATCCGCAACAAATGACGGCTCTCCTGTGATGTCTGTATAGTGTGTACCTGTTTGTATACAACTTTCTATCACAGACCTGCCATAGAGGTTAAATGGTCCGGCAGCATTCATCAGTACGGTGGCTTGAGATGTCATCTCAGTCAGCGATGCTGCATCGTTAACATCAGCAACCAATACCTCTGGTTTACTGCCCAGCAAACTGTCGGCCAACTGTTGCAGTTTGTCTTTGTCCCTGCCGGCAATGGCCCATGAAAATCCTTCGGTGGCGGTGTGTACGGCCAGATAGTGGGCTGTAATCCTGCCTGTAAATCCGCTGGCTCCAAATAATACAATGTCAAACCTCATGATTCTCTTTATAATTGAATGGTAAAACTAATGCAGCTACCAACAAAACGGTCGTAAATGAAATAAAAAATTTATTTTTACTAAAAAATTAGGGCAATGGCTTATAATGAAACACACGCCCAGAGGATCCGAGAATCTCTGGCGTCAATGGATGTAAATTTTTTAGAAAAGAAAATGTTTAGCGGCATATGTTTTATGGTCGATGACAAAATGTGCTGCGGCACACATATAGACAAGACCTCAGGGCTTAGTTTGCTCCTGTGCCGCATCAGCGAAGAAGATGCTGAAAACGCCATGGAACAACCCCATGTCACACCTATGATGTTTACAGGCAAGCCCATGAAAGGATTTATATTTGTGGAAGAAGCAGGCACAGAATCACGCAAAGACCTCGACAAGTGGGTGAGAATGTGTGTCGATTACAATCCATTTGCTAAAAAAAGCAAGAAGTAATGCAATTTTTCAATTTTTAAATTGAACTACTTTTATATACTTAATTAGATTGTTTTTTAATCTTAACTCCAAAATGCAATAATTGGTAGTTTCGGGAAATCCTGTCAAACATTTATTTGTAAAATCAATAGTAATATTTTTTATCATTGGATGTATAATTTTTACTTCAACGATTTCTATATCCTGAAAATAAAGGCATTGGTAAAAGGGATTTGGAAAAACTACCACTTTAAAATAATTAATATCAGCAACATTTGTTATTCCTTCACAAATACAATTAGAGGTAATTATATCATTTGATGTTTCCACATTATCATCATTGCAGGGGGTCCCAGGTTCGGGTCCTTGGTTACAAAGATCCATGGCATCACAGGTGCCGTCGTTGTCTTCGTCGGCAAAGGTTCCGGCACAAGAGCATTGAGCGTTAATTTTGTCATTGATGGTACAGGGGTCCTCATCATTGCAGGAAGAATTGATAAAATTGTTTAATTCTTTACAAAACCCCACTGGGTAACAGTCACTTAACTTAAAATTGCCATCAATTCCCTCTTTTTTTGTAATTAAAAAATAAACGCTTTCTTGTAATGAAGTAGGCAGTTGATTCTGAAAATGAAGACTTGTTAAATCTACGATATTGGTCCCTTGATCAAAAATGTATTTAGTTAATTTGTATAATTCTTCATTTTGTTGTGCAAATAAATTGGCATTGTTAAAATCGATATTTTCAATGTAATCTGTAATCATATTCCTTGGAATTGGAGGGTGCATGCCTATATCAAAAACGGAATGTGTTCCTCGGCAATTTATAAATGCTTTATATTTGACTAATTTATCATTAAAATTACCTGCTACATCAGTAGGCCCGAACCCATATAGTGATTTATAAGGTGTATAATTAAACCAGTCTGTTTTATAAGAGACTTCTTCATCAAATAATCCATGAAAATGGATTACAGCAGGATCCCCAGAATCAATAAAATTTCCATATGGGTTATAATATTCGTTTGATTCAAAAGGGTAACCAATTGCCCATAAGGAAACAGCTTGAATCTTAAAATTAGAATTTCTCATCTGATTATTAAGAAATCTATCTGGTATACCTAATTTGTTGAATGGTTGTTTAAGGCTCCCATTAGATTCATAATAATTGTTTGGATCACCTAACCCAAGATTGATACACATGAATGCACCATAACTTTGGCCCATTAAAAAGAATTTTGTTGGATCTATATTATATTTATTAGCATTAAACGCAAGAAACTTAGCCGCGGCTGTGGCTACCTGATATCCTAAGTAAGTTGAAGCAAGATAAACTTCATTATTATTGTCAGATACCCCTTTATTGAGGAGATATATACCCTGGTCAACAGTATTTACGTTAGGATTTTCAAAGTATGCTACAACATATCCTTTCATGACATATTGGCATATTCCTGTTAGGAATGCAATTTCTGAAGAACCAGCATTGGCACCACCTATGGTCGCCAAAACAGCAGGTTTTAAATCATTCCCGGGAGCTAAAGGCTCAATAATTACCATCCTTAAATTCTGAATAAAACTTCCAAAAGGCCCGGTGTTAACTATTGCAAAATTTTCTCTACTTATTCTAATGTTGTCTTCAGTTATTTGAACACCGGTTTTAGCGACTTTTGATATGAGAGTTGAAAGTCTCATATTTGAATAAAAATCCTTAAGTGAATCGGATAAAATTTGGTTTGAAGCAGTATTTGGTAAAATGAAATATTTTGTATTAGTTACTATAAAATTGTCACTGGAATCATTATAATAAATTCTTTGACTATTTATTTTTAAATGAAAACAAGAGCATATTACAAAAGCTATTATTGTTTTAGTGAAGCTCATAATGGGATTAACTTAAATTTTTAAATGCAAATATATTAATATTTTTTTTTTTAGAATCGTATCTAAACGAAACTATATTCGTAAATAACTAATGTGAGAATTAGATGCATTTTTGAAACTCAGCTGCACACTCTACGGTGACTTTCTGCTGCGAGATGGGGTGTAAAAACTGCAGCTTTTCTGCATGGAGACAAAGCCTGGCTGATTTTGTACCATATAGGTCATCACCTTTAATCGGGGCATTAAGCCCGTCGCGGTGAGCTGCATGAACCCTGAGTTGGTGTGTCCTGCCAGTCAATGGATAAAAATTTACTATTGTTTCTATTCCCTGCCTTTCCAAAACCTCGTAATCAGTCACAGCTTGGCGGCCATGATCATGGCAGACCATCTGACGCGGCCGGTCATCCAGGTCCACCCTGATGGGCAAGTCCACTCTGCCTTTATCAGGACCGGAATATCCGATAAGAATAGCCACATATTTCTTGCGGACCTGTCTGCGGATAAACTGACCCTGCAACTGCCTGTATGCCTCCTTTGTTTTTGCTATCAGCATGATGCCCGATGTCGACATGTCCAGCCTGTGCACTACAGTTAGGTCTTGGATATGAGGATACTTTTGACAGAGCAGGCTGTACACCGATGGTTCGGGGCCCTTACCGGGCACAGCGAGCATCCCCGGAGGTTTGTTTATTACGATTAGATAATCATCTTCCATCAGGATACGTAGGTCGTCATGGCTCCACCTTATGGCAGATAGTTCTTCCTGCTTAAGTCCCTGAAGCATATGCCCGAGGATCGGCCGGCATTTTGACCGACAGGCAGGATAAAAATGTCCGTGGCGGCGTATCTCAGAGGCAGGGCTTACACCCCACCAGAATTCAGCAAGGGCAACAGGGTGCAGACCATGGGTGTATGCAAAGTGCAGCAGCTTGGGGGCGGTGCATTCTCCGGCACCAGAAGGTGGCAGGATTCCATCTTCTGTGCAGAATATCTCTGCCAGGTTTTTTTTCCTGCCTTCAGCATTAAGAAAAGAGTATTGCTGAAAAAGTTTTTCCTGCAGGGCTGCAGACATACTCCTTCGAAGTTCTTTGAGACCCAATATTTCCTGTGAGGCTGCTATTAATACGGCATCAGCCTGTTCCAGGATGTTTTTCCAGTATTTTTTACGGTCTTTGAGCTCAAAATGATGCCTCATACTTTCCTTTTCCAGTTGTTGGAGCAGGGCTTCCCTTTCGCCTAAAGGCAGGTTATGGGCAGACTGCCTTTGAAGGGTTCTAAGCTTTTTGGCTTCGTCAAAGGTATTTTTGGTATAAGCAAGGTCGTCATTGGCTTCAGCCAGAAGTGTTTCCCGGTTTCTGATCAAATCGAGGTAATGAGGATCTTTTTCTAGCTTGCATATCTTTTCGTTAATAAGGCTGATTTCTTTTTCCTCTTTGATATAAAAGCCATCGGGGTCCAGGGTGTCAAACACAGGAGGCACAAATCCCGGGACGATGGTTCCGCTTTGCAGCTTGCCGCTGAATGCACTGAGATACCCATACCGACCGTTATTGTCTTTGACCACAAGCACACCAAACATCTTGCCCAGGGCGTCTTTCTCACCTTCATCCAGTCCAAAACTGTGTATCAGGGACAAGCTTTCAGCCAGTCTTTTTTGCAGATGCCGTGCAGCTGCACGTGCCAAAGGATGAGGCTCAGGATCAAAGGGATCCGGGAAAACGTCCGGCATAGCTGCAGATATTTCTATGCTGTCTGCATAATCCAGGTATGGGGGGATATCATCCTTGTTTGCTATGGAATGGCTCATGTGGACACAAAATTACGAAGGTGGCACCGTTATTATGTACAGGATACCCCGTTCAGAGTAGATTTTCTGCTAAAAAATTTATATTCCGGGTTTACTGTAATGAGATTTCTCTATACTTTTCAACTTTATAAAGGTTAGGGATAATTTCCGATTGCTGAGTATTTTACGGACATTTGCAAAATGAAAATGAGCATAAAAGTCTGTTCTTTATTTATTTTTGGCTTGCTGTTTACGTCAGCCTGCCGCAAACATACCGTACCTGTGCCATATCAGGATGACGAGGTCGAATCCATGGATTCCGTCGTTTTTGAAGCAGGCATAGCTGCAGGGACACTTACAAACAGGGCGATCAATGAAGCTTCGGGTATGGATATGTCCATACTCCACCCCTATAAACTATGGACACACAATGATTCTGGTGACAAACCACGGTTATACATCCTCGATACCCTTGCGAGGCATTTACGCACTTTTACCGTCGAAAACAGCGACAACAGAGACTGGGAAGACATAGCAGTTGCCAGGGATCCTGTATCGGGCCGTAGCAGATTATTTATTGCCGACATAGGAGACAACCTGGCAGTGTATGACCACGGCCGCATTTTTTTAGCTGATGAGCCGCTATTACAAAATGCCTCGGATTCTGTCATCACGCCTGTAAACAAAATCGTTTTCCGGTTCGATGATGGCCGCAGAGACGCCGAATCACTCATGGTTGACCCACTATCCGGTGACATCTTTTTAATCAGCAAAAGAGAGACCAATGTGCACCTGTACAGGATCACATATCCGTACAATATGACCGATACAGTCACTGCAGTGAAAGTCCTCGAAATGCCTTACACCTACATTGTGGCAGCAGACATATCTCATGATGGTACAGAAATCCTGCTTAAAAATTATGACAAAATCTGGCACTGGTATCGTAAAAAAGGATCAACAGTGCCGGAAGCACTAGCTGGCACACCTACTGAACTAACCTATCTGCGTGAGCCCCAGGGCGAAAGCCTTTGCTGGGGCATGAATACCACTATCTTTTACACGCTAAGCGAAGAATCCCTCTTCAAAGTTACCCCTGTGCTTTACAAGTATAAAAGGAAATAGGTCAGGGCCTGATGTCCTTTTGTTTAGCTTTTTGCATGGGATTGGGCTTGGGCTTAAATTTATGTTGTTTAAATATCTGAAATCTGGTAGGTATTTCCCTGACGGGGAATGAATTGTTTGACTCGTCGATGTCCGCGGTTTCCTTGTAGGGATCGAGGATTATAGATTTTACTTCCTTGTTTTTAACAAACACCTTGGTTACCTTTTCCTCGTTGAGCCTCCATATTTCTACAGGTACACGTTCCACCTCTTTTGTGCCGTCTTCAAAAGTCCACTCTATAATGATGGGCATGACCAGTCCCCCTTTGTTGCTGAAGTGGAGTTCGTAATAATTTTTTTTGCCATATTTAGCTTCCTTTTCTTCGCGGGTCATCAGGCTGTCATACTTCATCTGGACAGTGACATCTATGGAATCTTCCGTTTCCCAGGGCCTGTATGTGTTGTAAAAATCGCTGACAGATGTATCTCTCTCTACTGGGAATGTGCCAAACTCCGCCCTGTTTCTCTGGCGGGTGATAAAATCCTGAGGTTTTTTGATGACATTTTTAAACGTGTCAATCTTTTTTTGTGGGTCTTTGTCCATGTCTACCTTGTACCATTGCACACTGTCCAGGGATATATCTACAGCATCAATACCATAAAACCATCCCCTCCAGAACCAGTCAAGGTCCACGCCGCTGGCCTCTTCCATGGTGCGGAAAAAATCTTCGGGCGTCGGGTGTTTAAAGGCCCATCTGCGACAATACTCTCTGAATGCATGGTCAAAAAGTTCTCGGCCCATGATGGTCTCCCGCAGAATATTTAGGGCAGTCGCCGGTTTGTCATAGGCGTTGTTGCCGTAATCCACGATATTTTCGCTGTTGGTCATAATGGGCTCCAGCTGGTTTTTGGGGCGTTTCATATAATCTACGATGGTGTGTGCAGGCCCCGAAGAAGAAGGATAGTTGTTGTCCCACTCCTGCTCGGTGATAAACTGCATAAAACTGTTGATGCCTTCGTCAAACCAAGCCCATTGTCTCTCGTCGCTGTTGATGATCATAGGGAAATAGGTGTGGCCGATTTCGTGGATTATGACCAGGATGGCTGCATTTTTGGAGCCTTCGGTATATGTGCCGTCAGGCTGTCCACGGCCCGGATTAAAGGCGATCATAGGATACTCCATGCCATTGGCTGCTTCGACAGATATGGCTACCGGGTATGGGTAAGGTATACTGTACTTTGAATAAGTACGCAGGGTATGGTCTACCACTTTTGTGGAATATTTGTGATAAATCGGATAAGCTTCCTTGCCGTAAAGACTCATGCACATCACTTTCTGCCCCAGTTCGTTGTAATGCGGCATGGCATCCCAGCAGAATTTTTTACTTGCAGTCCAGGCAAAATCCCGTACATTGGTGGCTTTGTATTTCCATGTTTGCATCTTTGAAGACACGGGTGATTGCTCATTGGTCCTTGCTTCATCAAGTGTTACAATGTCAAACGGCACCTTGCTGTTCTGAGCCTGTGTCCACCGCGAATACTGGGTAGGTGTCAGCACTTCTTTGTAATTCTGGCACTGCCCCGTACCTGCTACTACATGATCCGCTGGCAGGGTAATCTGTACATCATAATCGCCGAAAGCAAGAGCAAACTCACCCCGGCCGACAAACTGCTTATTTTGCCACCCTTCGAAATCACTGTAGACACACATACGGGGAAACCACTGGACCACGGTATAGAGATAATTGCCGTAATCTGCAAAATACTCATAGCCGCCGCGTCCCCAGCTGGGGGTTTTCATACGATCTATCATGTGATAATTCCAGTCTATGTTGAAAACCACTTTTTTGCCGGGAAGCAAGGGTTGCGGCAGGTCTATTCTCATCATGGTCTGGTTGATCATATACGGCAAAGGCTGACCTTTTTCCGAGGTCACTTTCAGGATGTTGACACCGTATTTTTCGAGTTGTTCGACAGCTTCAAACCTATCGATACTGCCCTGATTCATTACATCAAACATCCTCGTCGCATTCATGTGATGCTTCATGGAAGTGGGGTTGTGTTCGTTTTCGTCGAGCTGCAGCCAAAGAAAACTCAGTGCCACCGGCGAATGGTTGTGGTATGTGATCGTTTCTGAGCCGTCAATCCTTTGCTCTTTGGTATTGAGAGTACATTTTATTCGATAGTCGGCTTTTTGTTGCCAGTATCTTGGTCCGGGGGCACCATCCGCTCCGCGGTATTCGTTTGGGGACCTGAGGATGTTGTCCAATTGTTCAAATTTTCTGGCGTGGTTTGACCTTTCCTGGGCGGTAAGTGTAGTCAGACTCCAGATACATGCTGTTATGATGATTAATGATATTCTCATGCCAATTGTTTGACTTTGTTAAACTTCAAAATTACGATTTGCACCTGATTATTGCGGCAGCAAATATACAAAATGCACTGACCTCCCGATAAATACCGCAGATTTGTCAGTCAAGGAACGGAATTCCCTTTGCTAAATAATTTTTCATGGGCTTGTCGTATAACTTACCGGAAAGGTGGAGCAAACGAATATACAATTCTGTAAGGTCAGAATGGGCTTCCAATGTTTTACTTTCAATATTAAGCTCATCCATTAAAATATCGTTTTGTTTCAATGGGTCAAGCCTGCCGGAATCCAGAATCCTAGTTTTGAGTTGATTGTATTTTTTGTCCTGAGGTATTGTTTTAAGCATATTGTGGAGGGCAAGTTTCTGTTCAAATTCATTCCTGGCATCATCAAATTCCTCCTTGGTTCTTTTTATTATGTCTGAGATGTCTCTGGCTGCTATTTTTTGTTTTGTAACAATGTCGGCCAGGTCCAACTTTGTTGACCCTTTGTAAGGAAAAACCAATCCGATGCCTACAGAAAACCTGTTTTCCGGAAGGAGATCCTCCCTTACCGTATAACGTGCCTGCACGAAGTCCAGGATTTTGGCAGATGCCGCTTTTTCGGCATGATAGGAAGCATCCAGATAATCGATCTGTGCCCGCTTACCGGCTGTTTCATGCAGGAAAGTGGTGTCAGGTTGCAGTGTTGCAATGACCATACTTATCTCTTCCGGTCCTATGGTCGGTATCTCTGCAGAAAGCGTAGTATCAAGGCCCATGTAGGACGCCAGATTTGTAAATTCTTCCTTTTTTTCGCCTAGGGCAGCAGCACCAGCCAGGATCAAGGTTCGGAGTTCCAGGTAATCGGATAAATCCGTTGACTGGCCCGCAGTCAGGATTTTTTCTGTAAGCTCTGATTTCCGTACCAGCAGGTTGTTTTCCTTTTCCAGGAGTGCTGATTCGGCGTTAAGCCGCCACAATCTGACATACCTGAGGTAGGCATCAAGTATCTTTTCTCTTGCCATGGCCCGCGTGTCCTGGTCCTGCAGTCGTAGATAAGCCTGCTGTTTTTGGAGGAGGGATTTCCGTTCCCTGATTGTATTGAATGAAGCCCGGAGCGTAAACTGTTGTCTGGCCAGGGTCAGCCTGTCTGTAAAGGGACGCAGTTCTACCTTCTCCAGCAGGGGTAACCTGTAATCCAGGTGACTTAGCTGCAACCCCAGATCTGAATAAGGCCCCGTTTGGTAAGCATGGACCGTTTTTCGGAGATAATCGCTGAAAGATGAGGACTGGCTTGATGAGGACAACGATAACAACATAAGCCAGACAAGCAGCATCTGGCCGGGACTTTTTTTCTGTGTTGCCGTACTTTTCATAGGCTGTGTGAAGGTCTGATTTTCAGGACCTCCTTTTGAAAAAAGGCATTTCCGGAATTTATCCTGATATAAACCTCCACGCCGTAGGTTTTGACATCGGCAACTTTACGAAATTTTTCAGGTATCTCTATGATGCGGTGCCCTATGGCCATTACGATACCGGATGAGGTCTTGTCAGGGTGATAAAGAGAGGTTATGACTACGCTGTCGCCTACTGAAATGCCGGAAGTGTTTTTTTCGCTGATGTAGCCAATGACCATGGGTGGAGTGGGCTCATACATGGTCACAATGGGGGTAAAAGACTTAATGTTTTCGCCTTCGCGGATAGCCACATTGCCAATGATGCCATCAAAGGGAGCTGTGATGACAAGGCCCCTTTTGCGTGCCTCAGCGTATGATTTTCTGGCATCGGCCTGTCGGATCTGAGACTGCACAGGATTGGGCGATTTTTGGAGTTGCCTGTATCTTGTCATCAGCCTGTTGTAAGATTCGCGTACCGAGGTGAGTTCTTTTTCCAGGGAGGCTACCTCAGGATTTTTATCGGCTTTGGAGCCTGTCAGGCCGCTGTAAAAACCGCTTTCTTCACGGGCCTGCTCTATTTTGGCCTCCAGGGCACTTTCACGGACTTCGAGTTCGTTTTGCAGCCTGGAGATTTCTGCTTTTACCTCCTCTGCTTCTTTGTCAATTCGGGCATACAGACCGTCTTTTGACAAGTCCGCCTGGCGTATCTCCTCGTCCAGCTCCGGTTTGAAGCCGTAAATAAGGGTGTCCCCCTTTTTTACATGATCGCCCAGAGCTACATGGACCCTGACTACTAACATGTCCTGGTCTGAGTTGATGTCGGACTGCTTGTTTTCAGCAAAACCGAGGAAACTTGCCTGAGTGCCGGTGATGATGTGACTGAGTTTCCACGTGCTCACCATAAGCAGGGGTACAAGCAGCCAGTAGACAGGATTGAAACGGGATAAAATATTTTTCATATCAGCCGGCACCTGTGGTATTAAAATTGTCTTCAAAAACCAGCCGCTGTATTTTGACACCTGAAAACTCATGCAACATGTCATGGAGTTTTCTTGCTTCATGGATGTCGCGGACGATAAAGGCAAATTCGTATTCAGTAGCTTCTGTTCCGTCAGGAGACTGGGTGACGCGGTACCTTACGAGCCTGTGAGTGACAGCGTGCCTGGCGATCAGATTTTCTATGCTTTGCAGTACGTTCATGTCATTGCCGGTATCCAGTCTGACACTGCCTTTTATTTGCTTGGAAATACTAAAAGGAGTCAGCCTGAGGAAAAAGATGATAAGACAGAATGCCAGAGTACCCAGAGTGGCATTAACAAAGCTATGTACTCCGCATGCAATACCTACCGCCATGGTGGCAAAGATAAATGCAATGTCGCGGGGATCAGATATGATGGATCGGAAACGTATGATAGCCAGTGCACCGAATATTCCAAAACTGAGGGCCAGGCTGTCGCCAATAGACTGCATGATTGTGGCTGTGACCAGGGACATGAGCATAAGCGACTGTATAAAATTCTGTGCCCTTCCCATCTGCGGAGTGGTCTTGTCGTATGTAAATACCAGTAAGGCCGACAGCAGCAGCGTCATCATGATGGTAAAGAGTGTCATCAGCACTGATTCGCCGGATGCCATCTCTTGAATCTGATTTAATTCAGGCATTGTTTTGTCGGATCGTGTTTATTCAAAATATTTTCCAAAAGTAATAAATGTACCGATATTAAAGGACAAAGCAGGCCGATTGTACTGATTTTTATAAAATAGTATTATCCTAAAATTAAAAGAAGTGTTGCGACTGGTCCGATAAAAAATTCCTGGCAACAAAAATGCTGTTTTTTTTTGCCGAAAGGGAAAGACATTTTATATTTGTCCTTATTTATAATTAGTCTAAATAAACACAATATGAAGTCTTTCTGGATATTGATTTTGACAATATCAGTACGCACGATCAGCGGCCAGGAACTAAAATCGGACACTTTATTTGACAACAATGAACTTACTATCATTGGCAACAAAGTCAACAGGCTGACAGGATCGGGAGAATACGTCAGCAAATACCGAATTTCAAAATATAACCAAACTGATGTCAATAAAATATTAAGAACCATACCCGGTGTCAACATAAGGGACGAAGAAGGATTTGGGTTGAGGCCCAATATTGGTATGCGTGGTACGTCGGTAAACCGAAGTTCCAAAATAACATTGATGGAAGATGGTATCCTCATGGCACCTGCACCATATTCCGACCCATCGGCTTATTACTTTCCCACCTTTGCCAGAATGCAGGGCGTGGAGGTATTAAAAGGCAGCAGCCAAATAAAACATGGCCCTTACACGATAGGGGGTGCGGTCAATTTTTTATCTACACCCGTACCTGACACCTCAAGTGGATTTTCCCAACTTTCTTACGGTAGTTTTAACACCAATCAGCAAAGACTATGGGCAGGAAATTCAAAGGGGCATATTTCCTATGTATTTGAGTTTAACAGACTTGCAAGCGATGGTTTTAAAAAGCTGGACAACGGTGGCAATACCGGTTTTGGCAGGCGGGACCTGATGTTAAAAATAGGCTGGAAAACACCGGAAAATGCCGGTATACCTCAGTCGATCATGCTTAAGTTTTTGACTGTCAGTGAGACAGCAAACGAGTCTTATCTGGGGCTGACTTATGATGATTTTATGGCAGATCCCTTGCATCGATATGCCGCCACCCAAAAAGATCTTCTCAATCTTCAACACACCCATTATGTATTGAGCCATAACATAGAGCCGATAAAAAACTTTGCCATAAGCACCTCTCTTTACGATATAAACACTTACCGCAACTGGGGAAGGGTAAACAGCATCGATGGCAAAAGTTTGAATACCATTCTGTCCAATCCGTCCGCCTACAACACCCAGTATGGCATCATGACCGGTAGTACCGACGGTCCTGTGGTGTATCAAAACTCGCCAAGAAAATACTTATCGCGGGGTGTCCAAATCCATGTAGGATACAGGTTTATAACCAAAGCTATTCATCATTATATACAATTAGGAAGCAGGTACCATACTGACAGGTCAGACCGGTATGCTACCCAGTTGAAGTATCAGATGAATCAGGGAAAAATGGTGCTTACTGATTCCGGCCTTGAAGGAAATGCAGAAAACCAGGTAAGAGATGCAAGCAGTATTTCCGGATATATAAATTATGAGTTGAATTTTAAGGGGCTTACTGTTTCTACAGGCTTGAGGTACGAATCGGTCAATCTTGGCATTACAGATTATGGGCTGCTGGATCCGTCGAGACAGGCAATAAATGCCAGACATGCGGAAAATACTGTATCTGTTTTGTTGCCGGGACTTGGGATTAACTATCAGTATAATAAAGCGATAAGTGTTTTTGGAGGAATTCACAAAGGATTTTCACCTCCGGGCCCTCCGGTGTTTAATGCCGACATGCAACAGGCTCAACCGGAAACAGCCTTAAATTATGAGATGGGACTGAGATATTCTGGACAGAATGTCAATATAAAATTAACCGGATTCAGCAGTGCGTACGGAAATATCTTAGGTTCTGACAATGTTTCCGGAGGAGGTGCAGGCAGTGGCAATATGTTTAATGCCGGCAATGCAACTGTTCAGGGCATAGAACTTGCCGCAGGATATGACATTATGTTAAAGAAAGGGTGGGAAGAAATAAAACTGCCCATTAAAATAAGCTATACTTTTACACGAGCTAAATTCCTCGAAACTTTTGTAAACGGAGGTGGTGACTGGGGATCCGGGGTCATTTATGCTGGTGACATTATACCCTTTGTCACTCCTCATCTGCTTACCGCAATGGCAGGAATTGAAAAAGAAAAATGGAATATTAATTTAGCAGCAAGATATGTGGGAACCACCCGAATAAAACCCTCTCATGCCGAAATAATTGTACCTGCTGAAAATGTCAGTTACAGTAGTATAAATTCGATTGCAGGCTTTATAAATGCCGATATAAGTGCCAATTACAGGACCAGCAAGTACTTCACTTTATTTGCCGTCGTAAATAACTTTACAAACAACATCAACATTGTTGCCAATTTGCCTCAGGCATATCGACCCAATATGCCATGGGCCATCAATATGGGGGTAAAAGTCCATTTTTAATAAACGCCAGTAAAAGCGGAATCTACACCTTCGGCTGTTAATTATTTTCCAGCCATTTTCTGGCATTGACAAAAGCTTGCAGCCATGG
>JAKQGD010000433.1 GCA_029573365.1 Bacteroidota bacterium
CCCGGAGAATGGCTTTGTTTTGCAGCCGGGAACCCTTTATCTCGGTGTGACCCTCGAGTACACGGAGACTCACCATACAGTACCATTTCTAGAGGGGAAATCAAGTGTGGGCCGTCTGGGCATCGACATCCATGCCACCGCAGGCAAAGGGGATGTAGGATTTTGCAATACCTGGACCCTGGAGATTTCGTGTGTTCAGCCCGTACGTATATACGCCGGCATGCCTGTGGGCCAGCTGATTTATTTTAAGGTAGAGGGCCACATCGAAAACTACTACCACCTCAAATCAGGCGCCAAATACAATCAGCGTACCGACAAGCCGGTAGAAAGCATGATGTGGAAAAACAGTTTTTAAAAAAACAGCCGGACAGTATACCACCATCCGGCCTGTGTATTTTGGTATGTTTCTACTTGACTCACCGTAAGGCTCCCAGGCCTCCGGACACGATATTAAGAACCAAACCCACAGCCATGCCTGCCAATGCAAGATAACAGGCAGTCTTTGCTTTCTGAGGCATAGTATCCTTGTTCATAAAGAAAATAACCGCACCGGCTATGGGGATACAAAATGATAATATGGACAGTCCTACATTGAATACTGACCACCAAAAGGGAATATGGATAATATTAAACAAAAACAAAAACAGGGAGAGATAACCTATATGAATCCCGGTACACCTTGCACAAACAGGAAACTGTCTTCCTTTCCAGAAAAAAGATCTTTGAGGCAACCGATGGCAAACGGTAAATTCAAGCCTTTTATAATTCATAAGATAATCTGTGCTTCAAATGTAATAATATGCGGCGATTGACAATAACATATGCCAAAATTTTTCTTGACTTGCCTCTGATGTCAGGTAAGAGTCATTAACTTTGCAGCATGATGCTCCAAAAGCTTAAAGTGCTAATCCTCATCACCGTGTGCCTTATGGCAGGGTGCACCCGTACTGTCTATGTTGACAAAGACACCTCTCAAAAACTTGAACATACACCTATTGTGGTTCGTGTGGCTACTCAGGGACGCAAGATTACTTTTTTAAAAGCAGAATTGACCAGGCCGGGTATCAAAGCAGATTACCGCAGAAATCTGGATTCACAGCTTGCCAAAGCCCTGGATGAAGACCGCAGATACCTCGATTTGGTCAGGCTTGCTTTTGACCAACATTTTGACTGGTCAAAAGTGTATTATATACCGGACAGCTTGTTTAAGAATTTTACGGCAGGTGCAAAAAAAGTATGTCTGGGCTCCGACAACAAAGTGGATCAAAATATATCGCCACCTGCTGATTATCTTCTGGTTACCGCCCAGGACCCCAGAGAAAAACTGATAATTACCGACCGCAACGGTATAAGGTTGCCTCACCCATATCCATATAAAAAATTTACATGGTTTCCCGCCTTTCGGCGAATGGCAAACAAGGAAAAATATATTTCTAGTCAGGTAAAATATTTTAATGAAAAACTCAGGGTTTTCTAAGTTTAAAATACTCCATGGTTTAATGGCAAGGTTAATCGTCTTTGCAATTTTAGCATTGCCCACGTCGTGCAAAAGAGACGGTGACCGTACACCTCAGACTGCTGCATCATCCACCACCAGCGTCGCGGATGCCGCACGGGAATCTGTGACCGATGAAGGTAACAAACCAAAAGCGGTCCAGGCACCCGGTGCTGATTCTGACGCCGAAACTGTCACACCCGAAAAACCTGCAAACAAAACGGACCTAAAAATTCCTGAACAATGGCACGAAATAACCTCCGACGATGGGTTTGCCATAGACATCAAGTACGCCACATCAGACAATTTTACCAAAAAGAAGATCTATGACTGCGGCAGGTGCTTTTTAAGGCCGGAAGCGGCAGAAGCACTTGAAGCCATCCAGGACGAACTGCAAAAAAAACATGGTTACTCCATAAAGGTGTTTGACTGTTTCAGGCCCAGGCCCTACCAACAGAGGCTCTGGGACGCAGTCCCTGACCCGGACTACGTAACTCCTCCGGCCAAAGGATCTATGCATAGCCGCGGACTGGCAGTCGACCTCACCATAGTAGATGGCAACGGCAAAGACCTAGATATGGGCACGCCTTACGACTTTTTTGGCGAAGAGGCCCATCAGGATTATAAAAAACTTAAGCCTGAAGTCGCCAGTAACAGACAACTCCTCAAAACTACCATGGAAAAACATGGCTTCAATTCTATCCGCACTGAGTGGTGGCACTACAGCTACGGCAAAAAATCATACCCCCTGGACAATTGGGTCTGGCCATGTAAACTTTAGTTGATGGAAGCATTTTGCCGATAAAATTGTATATTGGCAGATTAATAGGACACAACATGTATACTCAGATTAAATTACCGTTTTTTATTCTGGCTGTATTCTTAGAGTGTATGTCCTGTCGGCTCGCAGGACAGAAAATGGAGCATATGACTATTGACACTTTTTCAGCTGTGAGCTTCAGAGTGGGCATCACGCCCACAGCTCTTTTAAACATCAACAGCGGGGTACAGTTTTCGGGTGGAGCAACGTTCAGTCGTAGGTTTACCCTCAATGCCGAAACAGCATACCTGTTCAACACAGTAAACAAGGAAGACAGCCGCGGATACCGCATCAGGTTTGGACCCAGATATAGTTTCAGGATCCGTGGCAATTTCAATTATTTTGTAGAACCAACTTTTAACATGTGGAAGGTCAACTACGCCGATCAGCATTATTTTTTCTGGAACAATGGCCAATCAGAGGGAAACATCAAACATAGGGTGCAACAGACCATGACCGGAGCAGCCATCCACGGTGGCAAATCATGGGACCTTGGAAAAGGATTTTGGATCGAATATTCCTCCGGATTTGGACTGGGACGACTGATTGTAGACTACAAAGATATCCCTGCCGATGCGACAGAAAACATTGGACTGGAAGCCTTTTTCCCTTTATTAAAAGGATTTAAGGAAGGAACTTATACGTATCCTTTTCTCATCTTCCATATTTCTGCTTACCGCGTTTTCTAACATCGTGCAAGTCAATTGGCTACAGCCATAAAATCAAAATGAGTCCATCGGAGCATATCTTCTCTATTAGCGATCGGTGCGAAATCAGCTTCTGAAGTAAAATCACTGAAATAAGTCAGCGTGTAGCCCCTCGAGGCAAGCAAATCAAACAACTCAAATCTGTCTTCCTGCGACAACTTGCCAAAACACTCAGCCACTACCATAGGCCGGTAACGTGTCAGCAGACCTGATATAGACTTGATGATCTCTTTGTCATAGCCCTCGGCATCGACTTTTATAAGCTTGAGTTTTTCTATCATGCCAGGGTATTCTTTTTCCAGAAAAGTCTCCAGCCTTACACCTCTGATTTTTTGGGTGAGACCAAATTTTCCATGCCTGCTGTTGCTTTCTGCCGATATGCCTCCATTGTTAAATGACGCCTCTGACGAATGGTAATAAAACTCTCCGTCTGCATCTGTTATGGCCACGTTATGCGGAACGATATGTGCCAGCCCCTTGTTGAGCCCGGCATTTTCCTCCAGAATCTTAAAAACAAACGGATTGGGATCAAAGGCCATAACTGTGCCCTCAGTACCACAGGCCAAAGCCATATAAGTAGTGATGATACCCGTATTGGCACCTATGTCTATGGCAAAGTCACCCTTTTTGAGAAATCGTTTGAAAAATTCCACATTGCCGGGGGTGATGCTTCTGGTTTTGACCAATGGATTGTCCCAGTTTGCATAACTGACCGTCCCCAGGCCAGTCACCTCAAAATGATCAATGTGTGTCTGGTATTCCCTCGTGAACCGACGGGCCAGCTTTCGCCGGATGGAATTTCTTAAATAACTGAACATCAAGCCTTTTTTATTAGGTAATAAATATAAACACCTGCAAAGATAACAACCAATCCTATCAGAACACCATATCAAAGGCAACAGATTGTGGTCACCGCCATCAATAATTACAAAATAATGCTCCAAACAGGACCCACTATGAGCTTACTTGCAAAATAAAAGTTGGCACTCAGAAAAAAATAATCACAGAGGACCAAAGAAAATCATGACTTTATTCTTTCCATTGAGACTTATAAACCTTATCTTTGCGGCGTTTTTCAAACGCAGCTATTACAAGTACAAAATTTCTTCAATATCATGGCTAACATTGGGCATATAAAACAAATCATCGGACCGGTCATTGACGTAAGTTTTTCTGGCCAGAACAGCAAGCTTCCTGAAATTTTCAACGCTCTGTCCATCAAAAGGGACAATGGCGAAACGCTGATCCTTGAGGTACAGCAACACCTCGGTGAGGACAGCGTCAGAGCTGTGTCTATGGACTCTACTGACGGCCTGAAGAGAGGCATGGAAGTAGTGGATCTCGGTGAAACTATTTCTATGCCCGTGGGTGACCAAATTAAAGGAAGGGTTTTTAATGTAGTGGGCGACCCAATAGACGGTCTTGGCCCTCTTGACAGGTCCAGGACCTACAGCATACACAACAAACCACCTAAGTTTGAGAATCTGTCTACAGACAAGGAGGTTCTTTTTACCGGTATCAAGGTCATAGACCTTATAGAGCCTTATTCCAAAGGTGGTAAGATCGGACTTTTCGGAGGTGCAGGTGTAGGCAAGACCGTACTTATCCAGGAACTCATCAACAACATCGCCAAAGGTTATGACGGTATCTCAGTATTTGCTGGTGTGGGTGAGCGTACTCGTGAGGGAAATGACCTTCTCAGAGAAATGCTCGAATCAGGCATCATCAACTACGGAGAGGGTTTTATGCACTCCATGGAAGAAGGCGGATGGGACCTCAGTAAAGTC
>JAKQGD010000447.1 GCA_029573365.1 Bacteroidota bacterium
GTAAGCGGTATCCTCACAGCCTCTCTGCAAACCAGAAAAAGCAGGAAAATGCCGAGTACTATAAAGAATATCTCTGCTGCTCCCGGTTTTTTTATTGTCATGTGGTTATCTGAAACTGACGAAGCTCAAAGGTACACAACTGACTGTCAAGAGGCAATAAAAAACAATTTCTTTATTTCTGTGACGACACTCTGATAGGTCCATGACTCACCGTCCCAGGGTGGTCTGTAGGCATAAGTGAGGCCCAGGCTATAGTAGCACAACACTGCTGTAAAGACAATCACTGCCCACCTGTGGCGGGGACGTTTGAAAGCGGTCTCCGATAACCCGGCAAATGGAATCAGCAGCAAGGCAAGGTACTCTACATAGCTGCGGTGTCCAAAGGCCCCTCCAAACCACCATGCCCACCAGCTGGCAAAAATCCACGTTGCTATCGCCAGTATCAGTATCGTGGCCCGTTCATGGTACCTGTTGGTGTATCGGCCTTTCCAGAGAAAAAACAGGGGAATTGATACAACAGGACTGTAAAGTATCCAACCGTTCCAGGCGTCAAACAATACTCTAAAAAGCTTGGGTTCTTTCCAATATTTGAAAGATTCGCCTTCGTAGGACCACATGACCCAGTTGCCGGAGATATGTTTCCAGTACAGCAGCTGAGGTATCCAGGGTATGGCTGCGGCCAATATTAAAACACCAATGTGTGGCAGATGACTACGTATCCACAACCATCTATCAGCTGTGGACTGACTCCAGACGTAGAGCGGCCAGATACAAATAATGGCATTGGTGGGGCGGGTCAGCACTATGAGCCCTGTCACAAGTCCCAACACAGCCCACAACTTCCAGTCACCGGGAGCAGTATTACGGACAAAAAGAGTATCAGTCACCAACAGGAAGGCTGCAAACAGGAAAAAGCTATACACGTGCGACATGGCGGGCTGAAAAAAGGTATAGTAATACAGATTGGTGCCCAGCAGCAGGGCTGACAGCGAAAATATGACAGGCCACCGGCCAAAATACCGCCTGCCAAGTACGTATAACAACAACAGCCCCATCCACATATAAAAAAGTCCGGCCATGGTAAGACCCCTGCCATAGATCGGGCTTTTGCCATCGGTGACCTGACCTGTCAGCTTTGCGATGGTGTGTGCGGCCATAAAAAAGGGAAACTCCATCAGGGCGACACCACATGTGTATTTGGTGTATATTTTGTCAGTATCTTTGTAGGCTCTGATGTAGCCTGTGTCCCTCACCGCTTCTTTGACAAAGTCGACATAGATAAATACAGAAGGAAGGTACCCATAATAGCCCTGGCTGTCAGACCATATCTGGTTTTCGGGATGCTTGTTTTGCTTAAATGAGATAAAGACCGACAGTGCCATCAAAAGGATGACAGGCCACCATCGCCGATAGATAGATAGATAGATAG
>JAKQGD010000476.1 GCA_029573365.1 Bacteroidota bacterium
CTCATTCATCACCCTGCCTACAAGCCCTGTCACTCCTACTACAGCTAACTTCATTATTTTGCCTGCTTAAGCTTTTAAAAAAAAATCATTTGAATAATGTTTTTATCTTTGCTCAGTGACATGATTACCAACTTCAAGTCAACATTACCGGCCTCCTGACCAGACTTTAATGCAAATACACTTTTCAAAATGAACCGCAAAGATATAGTATCAGCCAGTATGCCACGCCCTCTTAAGGCAAGATATTTTGGTCTGTTTTGGTTAATGTTTTGTTATACATCTGCCTGGTGTCAGCTCAACCTCAATTTCAATTCAGGCAATCTAAACGAAGTAACCTGGTCCGGCAACACATCCCATTTTAAAATAAATACAGAAGGACAGCTGCAGCTGAATGCACCTGCGGCCGGCGAATCCTCGATTTTTACAAAATTTAAAGTGCCTGCCGACAGCATACAGGTCGACATGTATTTCAAACTGCAGTTTGCCCCGTCCAATGACAATTACGGCAAGATTTATCTGTTTATGGACAATACCCTGGAGATAAATTCCAGTGGCTACTATCTCCGTCTCGGCGAAAACGGCAGCAATGACGCCATCCAGGTGTGGAAACTCGACAACGGCACCCCGACTCTTATGGCTTCCGGACGTATGGCAGGCATCAGTGCCGACCCGGCCGATGCCCGCATTACAGTTAAAATTTACCGCAACGGCCTATGGCTGCTGAGTACCGATTATGCCGGCGGATTCCTGTTTGAAGAGGACCTTGTGTTTTCTGATCCTCAGATGACACTTCGGGACTCCATGTATTTTGGCATTTACTGCAAATACACGTCATCGCGTACAGACAAGTTTTTTTACGACGATATCTCCTATAAAACTGTCGAAAAGGATACTGTTCCGCCTGCCGTACTCAAGACAGAAATCATATCAGACAGTAGCATAAAGCTGACCTTTTCGGAAGTACCGTCAGAAGCCTCAGTCAAAAACGTGTCAAATTACGTGCTGGACAATGGTGGAGGCAGTCCGCAGACCATCACTTACAGCACTTCGATGCCCACAATGGTCCTACTTAATTTTGCTCCACAGACCATCGTCAGCGGCAGGTATTACAGACTAACCGTCAATGGCATCAAAGACAAGGCGGGCAATGACCGTCGACAGGATATATCGTTTGTGTTTCCCGTCAAACCCGCAGCCGGTGACCTGATTATCAACGAACTACTGACAGACCCATATACCGGGGGTGAAGATTTTGTGGAGCTGTACAACCATTCACAAAAGTTTATAAAAATGGACAGTCTCATCGTGAGAAACGCCCAGAAAAATGAAGAAAAAATGCTCCTCACCGATATGGTTTTATACCCCGGCCAATATGTTGCCATCTCTAAAAACACAGCATTTCTGGCTTCAACATACAATACACCTGATACGGCCAGGTTCCTGACTGCCACCCTGCCCTCTCTCAATGTGGACGGGGCCAACATCTCTATCATTTCACGCCATGCCGGCATCAGCACCACAATAGACTCATTTGAATACGACGAGTCCATGCATTTTATCCTCATCGATGAGACCAAGGGTGTGAGCATCGAAAGACTGAAGTTTAGTGGACTTACCAATGATCCTGCAAACTGGCATTCTGCAGCCACTCAGGTAAATTATGCTACGCCAGGATATCTCAACTCAAACCATACCCTGCCTGTCACTCCCGGTTCTGACCCAAACAGTTTAAGTCCTGACAGAAAAATCATAACGCCCGACGGCGACGGAACAGACGATTTTGTATTGTTAAACTATAAACTGGAAAAAGCCGGCTACCTGGCTACTGCCAAAATATTTGACAGCGAAGGTTTTCCTGTGCTGGACCTGGCCAACAATTACCTGCTCGGTACAGAAGGTGCATTGAGGTGGGACGGGCAGGACGGTGAAGGTAATTACGCAAAGATGGGACCCTACATCATCCTCACAAGGCTCCTCCATCCTGACGGTGACGTGAAGGAATTCAGAAACCTGGTAGTGGTTGCTCAAAAATTTTAATACAGGAGTGAAGAGATATATCAGCATTGGTAATAAACTGGTGGCAGCCATGATTGTACTCATGACGATAGCCGCCGTCTTCCTACCTGTACTGGGCATATCTCCACTGATTCAGGATTATCTTGTACATTTTCTCATCTTTCTCATGTGTTCTGGATTTGTGGGCCTTATCATAAATAACAAAGTGGTGCTATACACCAGCTTTGGGTGTGCCGGCGTACTGGCCCTTTTCCTGAAAAACGCATCCAATATAACACTTAAAGATCCTGAACTAAACCAAAACGAAAAAATCTCCATAGCCCACTTAAACCTCTCAGTCATCACCGGCATGGAGGATGTCATGAAACTGGTCTCGGACTCCACTATAGAAATCATCTCGGTACAGGAATATACTCCTGACTGGGCCACCATTCTGCCGACCATCACGGAAAAATATCTGCCCTACCGCTACGAAGACGTAAGGGTAGACCTCTATGGAAAAGCCATTTTTTCAAGAACTCCACTTCTTAATAACCGTCTTGGCGAAAATAAGTCAGAACCACTTCTCATCTCCGAAATCGTCAAAGGCAATACAAAATTTACGCTGGTTTCTGCATACATTGCACCTGCCCTTGACAACTTATCGCGTTCTATAGCCGGAAAACAGTTTGAAGAACTGGAGAGACTCATAAGTCAGCACCCTGCCAATTATATCGTCCTCGGCGAATTTAATCAGGTGTACTGGGCTCATGATATCATAAATCTCCGCGATAAAACAAAGCTGCTCAATAGCCGCCGGAATGTATCGCCCGCTTCACTCAAAATGCCTTACGACCACATCTTTTATTCGCCTCAGCTCGAATGTCATACTTTTGGCGAACTGACCGACAATGAAGGCAACCATACGGGCTGCAAGGCAGTACTGCAGGTAGCTAGGGACAACAACCCCAGACAATGACACAAATCCCGCCTAAACATGACTTTGACCTATACCTGCAAACCATTTTACGAACTGAGCCTGGATGAATTGTACGACATCCTCAAGGCCCGCCAGGAAGTCTTTGTCGTCGAGCAAAACTGTCCTTATCAGGATGCCGATGATAAGGACAAATATGGATACCACTTCATGGGCAAGGACGATAACGGACTTATACATTGTTATACAAGGCTGCTTCCACCCGGCATCTCCTACCCTGGATACTGCAGCATAGGCCGTGTAATAAACCGCATGACGGTCAGAGGCCAGGGACATGGCAAAAAACTTATGGAAGAATCCATTAAAAAAATAAAACAATTGTACCCGGGAACACCCATAAAGATAGGGGCCCAGGCCTATTTGCAAAGATTTTACGAAAACTTTGGATTCGTCGACATCGGCCAGCCGTACCTGGAGGACGGGATTCCTCATTTGATTATGGTGATGGAACGGCCATAAATAAAAAAAGCCTCCTGCTTTCAGAAGGCTCTTTTTCTTCGCTAAAGATTTTTCTCAATTATTTGAAAAGAATATCAATCAAGAGACTTTTGGTCTCAATAGTAAGAGACCTTATGTTGTCAATTCGCTGCCTTTAAAGTCAAAAAATAATATAATTAATTTTTCATAATTTGTATATAATTGTTTTACTGCATATTAAAAAAATAATTTTTATAAAAAAAATTACCGTCACGTTAATGATTATCTAATACAGCGTAGAGCCCTGTCCCATTTTTGGCATTCAAAGTACTTTTGTGACATCAAAAAATAAAATACATGAAGATCCTTGTCAATGATGGTATAGAGCCCATAGGTAAAAAACTCCTTGAAGAAGCTGGGTTTGAGGTTGACCTCAATAAGATCGACCAGGCCGACCTGCTGGCACGTCTCAACAACTACGACGCCATATGTGTACGTAGTGCCACCAAGGTAAGAAAGGAACTCATCGATGCCTGTCCCAATATCAAAGCCATAGGCAGGGGTGGTGTAGGCCTTGACAACATCGACGTGGAATACGCCAGATCCAAAGGCATAGCAGTCATCAATACACCGGCAGCCTCATCCAGATCCGTCGGCGAACTCGCCATGGCTCATATGCTCGCTTTGTCACGCTTTTTGCACCAGTCAAACAGACAAATGCCCGCTGATGGAAGCACCCGGTTTAACGACCTCAAAAAAGCGTATGCCAAAGGAGCAGAACTGGAAGGCAAAACCCTCGGTATCTTAGGCCTGGGCAGGATAGGCCAGGAGACAGCCCGCACGGCCCTCGGCATGGGTATGAAGGTAATTGCCTATGACCCCTATGTAGCTGAGGCTACCTTATCCGTAGGGCACTCTGACCTCGGATTTACCCATACCCTTCACACCACAAGCCTTGACAACCTGCTTTCTGCATCCGATTATATATCACTACACATTCCGTCCGTGGATAAGCCCGTATTAGGTACAGAGGAAATCAACAAAACCAAAACAGGTGTCTTTATAATAAACTGCAGCCGCGGAGGAGCTGTGGATGAAGAAGCCCTGCTCGAAGCCTTAAATTCAGGGAAAGTGGCCGGAGCAGGTCTCGATGTTTTCGAAAACGAACCGACACCTCGACAGGAGCTGCTCTCCCACCCCAATATGTCTCTGTCTCCACATATCGGTGCTTCAACAGAAGAGGCTCAGAATAAAATCGGTGAGGAACTGGCTCTCAAGATGATTGCTGCATTAAAGGGAGTCTGACCTTTCTGCTGATCAATAGTAAGCTGACTTGCTTAGGTATTGCGTGACATACTCATGGATGCCGTCTTCCAGAGAAGTAAACTCAGCTTTGTACCCTGCTGCACGCACTTTGGCCATGTCGGCCTGCGTAAAATACTGATAGGTATCCCTTATGTCTTCCGGTGTGTCAATATAGGAAATGTTTTGTTTGAGCCCCATAGCTCTGAAGGTATTGGAAGCCAAGTCAAGGAAGGTCCTGGCCTGACCCGTACCAAAATTGTATATGTCCGATGGCTTGCCTTTGTGATCCATAAAATACAAGATCATATCCAGGATGTCCCTGATGTAGATAAAGTCCCTGCTCTGGTGCCCGTCAGCAAAATCAGGCCTGTGTGAGCGGAACAGTTTCATGCCACCCGTAGCCCTTATCTGATTGTATGTGTGGAACACCACTGAAGCCATCCTGCCTTTGTGGTATTCGTTTGGGCCATAGACA